>NZ_JAUBPS010000027.1:0-84525 GCF_036700865.1 Microcoleus sp. S13C4 | reverse complement strand
GGTTTTTAGCTGGCATTTTTGTAGAGATTGACTAAACTCATTTTTTATTATACCCTATTTAAAGGCACAACAGCTTATCTGATTCTCAAACCAATAATTTTGGGTGAGGTGAGGTTTTTCTGGGTAAGTTCTATTAAAGCAAAAATATGCGATCGACTTTAGGAAAATTCCCATCCCCCTACCCAACCCTAAATGCCTCGCAGCCGAGGCCTGTGTCAGAAAAATTGTCGCCCAAATAGTCTGCACTCCGTCTTTTAACGGCTTTCCCCCCTTATGGTAGATAACACTGAGGTTGGTAAGCCTGTTATATTGGTAGTATCTAGGCAAGTTTCCTGGCTACAGGTACTTGCACGTAAAGGAGTTAGAGTGTCTGCTGAGAGACTATACTTCGGCGAACAACTACCAAACCACACCTTAATGCAAGTTATGAACAGCCAAAAAGTCAGTGTAATCCTTCCTGCATTCAATGCTGCCGACACTCTGGCCGAGACAGTTGCCTCCGTAGTTAAGGGCACCCACCAGAATCTAGAAGTTTTAATTGTTGATGACTGCTCTACTGATGCTACTGACAAAGTTGCTGCTAAGCTGGTCGAGCAAGATTCGAGAATTCAATACTTCAGGAATCCCCAAAATTACGGGGTTTCTAAGTCGAGAAATTTAATGATATATCTGGCAACGGGCGAGTATGTAGCGTTTATCGACAGCGACGATACCTGGGAACCCAATAAGTTAGAAGTTTGTTTGAAGATGCTCGCAGACAATCCCGAAGTCAAAGCTGTGGCTCACGCTTTGCGATATTTAGACAAGCGTGGCAACAAGTTGAGTTATATTCCCACCTATCCTACCACTAAAGCAGAAATGCAGGCGATTAAGGAGACAGGCGAATGTCCTTGGGTTTTCCCGTCTTCTGTTGTAGTCGATCGCTCCATTCTTCTCAAAGAAGGCGGCTTTGCAGAAGATTGGCAGGTAGGAGAAGATACAGAGTTATTTACCAAACTTGCTCAAAAGTACGGCTTGCTAGCGGCGACGGCACCTTTGGGAAATTATCGAATTAGAGGCACATCTCTCACAGATAAGCACTGGCTGAAAAAGCGCATAGCTTCTGATTGTGTCAAGGAAAACCAACTCCGGCGCTTGCGGGGAGAAAAAGAGTTATCGCTCAACGAGTACGAACAGCTATTCTTTAAGAATTTGCCGCTTTTGCCAAGGCTTAACAAATTTCGAGAAGTTTTGGCACAGCACTACATGAGAAAGCTGGGACAAAGTTGGTTAAATCGGGAGGTTTTGCCTACTATTTTTTACGGCCTCGCTACCACAGTTCTCAATCCGCAAGCTACTGTGAACAAGTGGAAATGGATGAAGACTCACGAAAAGTTGAGTAAGGAAAGGACAGAAGGTATCAGTCATTCGCCACAATTAAACCCCCAGCGATCGTCTGAAATCGGGCGGCTTTCCTAAAGGATGTTATAGCTGTATGGGGGTTTAGTTAAGAAATTAGGTGCTGCCAATAAAGCCAAATCGAAGCCGATCGCCCAGAGACTGGTTAATACGCGATATTGGGGTTTTGAGCAGTATTTGACTGTTAATATTCTGTCGGGTCAATTACCCGCAATACCAGCTACAGCGCCTTGCCGTCGTGCGCTCGGACACGATAATACAAATCTTTGAAAGCCGCCAGCCGATGTCAGCCTGGATTTATTCGATCGCCAACTTCCACCCTATACACGGCGCGAATAGCAGCGCTCGCCCGCAGTGCTATTTGGTGCCAAAACAGTTACACTAAACAATGTATGAGTAAAGAGCAAAGTTTTTTGAATTAAAAAATGGGTAGCAAACCCATTCTTGAGGCAGAAAATAAAAGCAAAAATTTATAAAAAATTATGCCTTCTACCTTCAGAGGACGATCGCCTTTTTACTTAGAATTAGATTGAATTTATGGACTGGCAAGAAATTTCTGGCAACTGGGTATTAATTCCTTCAAGACCGATCGCGATCGTACATTTTCTCGGAGGTGCATTTGTGGCGACAGCACCGCAACTCACCTATCGCTGGCTATTAGAGGCTTTAGGGAATCAAGGATATGTTGTAGTCGCAACGCCGTTTGTCAATACTTTGGATCATATTGCGATCGCCCGCGATGTCCTCAACAAATTTGAAAATGCCCTCGATCGCCTACGCGCCACTAAATTGCTCAAATCTTCCTATCTCCCCATTTACGGTATGGGACACAGCATGGGATGCAAGCTGCACTTGCTGATCGGTTCTGTATTTGACGTAGAACGAGCAGGCAATATTCTGATTTCTTTCAACAATTATGCGGCATCCGAAGCAATCCCGATCGTCGAGCAAATTTCCCCCGTCTTTAAAGTCGAGTTTACCCCTTCCCCGCAAGACACCAATCGCCTCGTCCAAGATAGCTATCAAATTCGGCGCAATCTTTTAGTTAAATTTAACGGCGACAACATTGACCAAACCCTGCTGTTGACCAAACTGCTAAAAGCACGATTTCCGGACATGATTACAGTTCAGACTCTGACTGGCAACCATCAAACGCCCTTGGGTCAAGATGTTAGCTGGCCTGTGGGTCAAATTTTTACACCCTTCGATGCGATCGGGCAATGGGTCAAACAAGAAGTGTATCGAGAATTAAATGAGTTAAAACGGACAATTCTGCGGTGGCTTAATCCTGTATCCCGCGTTTAAAACCCGATGAACCCATTAATCAGAAATTTCCTCTACCACTTCCAAAATATCCTGTTCATTGTTCGGCCTTGAGACAGGAGTATAATTTTTGATGATCGACAAACAGTTCCGTCCATCAGCCGTTCTCTCGTAACTAATACTGTCTGCGATGTCTTTAATCAATTTTAGGCCCCGCCCGCCGGGAGAGTGAATATCGACTTTTTCCGAAATATCTTTGATTTTTTTCTCTAAATCAAACGGATCGCCCGAGTCCCAAATTTTAATCTCTAAAGATTCAGCGAACACTGCCACCTGAATGTCAACAGGCAAATCCGCTGGTTTGCCCTTGTGGGCGTGACGCACCGCATTCGTAAAGCCCTCAGCCAAAGCTAACTGACACCGTATCCACACACTTGTAGGAATTCGCGAGTCGTACAATTGTGCAAACCACGACAAAACCCAGCTTAATCCGTTCAGACCTGTATTGACTCGAAGATCCGCTTTTTTTAGCATCGGCAACTTTTCGGAACCTTTTAATTCAATCACGCTCACCACAGAAGTTCTTCATCGGCCGGTGGGCAAAATACAACCAGAAAAAATACAACCAGACACAATACAACGGCGGCAAAATTGAATGGTAGTTTGAGGATACTAGCTTTGGTGGGCCGTCTAGCAATGTCTAATACACTAATCGGTTAGCGAGCATACCATAAATTGAACTTCCGTGTCAACCAGCACCTGTGGCAAATAAAAGTCTATAAAAATTTATATTCTGAGTATAAACTGAGTGAAGTTCGATCGCGCCAAATTTTCCTCAAACTTTAACGTAAATTGAACTCAACCACCCGCCGTCAAAAGCAATTACCTCGAAAGCGATGTCAATAAACTATACTCAATCTCAGACAAGGGCGCTGACAGGATATATTTTAAATGACCCCCAGACCTTGAAAAACTTGTAGTACCTAAGTGCCCATGTTTCAAATTCTGGTTATTGACGATGATACGGCTGTTCAAGAACTGCTGAGAAGAACCCTGAAAAAACAGGGTTACGAAGTAACAGTAGCAAGTAATGGCGAAGACGGTGTAGCCCAGGCGCAAAAATTGCGTCCGGCCTTGATAATTTGCGATTGGATCATGCCGCGCTTGACCGGCATCGATGTCTGCCGTCGAGTCAAGGCAGATCCGGATCTGTCAACTACACAATTCTTTTTGTTGACTTCTTTGGGTTCGATCGCCGATCGAGTCAAAGGGCTCGACGCCGGTGCCGACGATTTTATCTCAAAGCCGATCGAACTCAACGAGTTACAGGCAAGAGTACGCGCGGGATTGAGGCTGCACCAACTCAGCCGAGATTTGAAAATAGCCAAGCAAAGTCTGGAAGCAGAGTTAGCCGAGGCCGCCGAGTACGTGCAATCGCTGTTGCCAGATCCGATGACGGAACCTTTCAGCATTGAGGCAAAATTCATTCCCTCCCGGCAGTTGGGGGGAGATTGCTTCGATTACAACTGGCTAGATGCCGATTATTTGGCGATTTACTTGCTCGACGTAGCCGGTCACGGTTTGCGAGCGGCGCTGCCTTCTGTGGCCGTGCTGAATTTGCTGCGATCGCGCACGCTCCCCAACATAGACTATTACAAACCTAGCGACGTTTTGCGCGCCCTCAACACCACCTTCCAGATGAGCTACCAAAATGACAAGTATTTTACCATCTGGTATGGCGTTTACAACCGCATTTCTCGTCAGCTAGTGTATGCTAGCGCCGGCCATCCACCAGCCGTGTTGATTTCCCAGTCCCCTGCGAGCACCGCTAAAATCCAGCGATTAAAAACCCCCGGAATGCCGGTGGGGATGTTCCCCGATGCCCCCTATGTCGATAATTGCTGCGATGTCGAGGATTTGAGCACTCTCTACATCTTTAGCGACGGGGTATACGAGATCCACCAACCTGACGGCAATATCTGGGGGCTTGACCCTTTCGTAGATTTGTTAGCAGCTTACAACGGTGCAAGTGCCGACCAGTTAGAGCTGGTTTTGAACTACATTCAAAAGTTGAACGCTAAAGCAGTTTTTGATGATGATTGGTCTTTACTCAAGGTAAACTTTGGCTAGCTGACTTCTTGCATTGCATCTGCGACCAAATAGCAAGAAGCTAGCAGCCAAAAGATTTAGTTAGTTGAAGGAATTTTGCTATTAAAAGCATCGCGGGTCTGAAATATCTCGAAAACTCGATCCATGCTGGTGAGTTCAAATAAGATACGGATTTGCTCGTTGATAGAACAGACAACTAATTGACTCCCAGCGGCCCGGACTGTTTTGAGCGCCAAGACTAAAGCGCCCAAACCAGAACTATCCATAAATGTCACATCAGTGAAGTCTATCAATACTACATCGGCTCCCGCTTCCACTAGGTCGCTAATCTCTTGGCGGAATTGACTTGCCTTGGTGCCGTCTAAAATGCCAGAGGGCTGAATAATTTTAACTACAGGACTCATATTTTGCGGTGGGAATGTCAGAATTTCTAGCCAGACTAGGCTAGTATAGCTGCGAGATGGACTCCGAGCCAAATAAGAGAGGGGGAAAGCGCCAGAGCCTGAGAGCGGGAGAATAGTTTTGAGTGCAAAAGATGGTGATCGTCGCGGATCGTAACGCTGATCAGAGTCGCAGCGCTTCGCCGGGAGTGAATTTTGAGATAGGGACAATCTTTGTTCTGCCGAATGCCTTCTGGTATTAATCAAACTCGGCTAACTTTGGCGCGGTAGAGCAGTCTGTCGCCTTGTCTGTAGCCTGTGTAGCGGACTTTGACGGGTTCTCCTGGCTCGGCTGTTCCTTCCATGAGCTGGTGCTGTTGGGGGTTGTAGGGAATCTGGACTCCGACTGGGGCGATCGACTCCACTCCCCAATGCTCCAATAACTGCTCGACTGGCCGCAGCAAGGGCAGTAGTTTCTGAGCCCGCAAATTGTGATTTTCCTGAGCTTTGCTCGCAGCAGTCGGCCACTGCAACATCCAAGATTCTAAAATTTGCACGCTAGATAGCTGGAATTCCTGCATCAAAGATTCTTGCTGCTGTTCGATCGAAGCTTGCAGGCGCTGATATTCTTGTTCTAGGGCGGTCGGTGGTGCCTTTTCTAACTCTACATAGTCTGGTGCCAAGGTTGTCAGCAGTTCGGTTAAGGAAATTTGCAAAGCTTGACTAATTTTGAGCAGGATGTCGGCTCGGGTTTTCAAAGCTAAGCCGCGACGCAGGCGGATGACCTGAATTTCGGGAACTCCTGCTTTTTGGCTGAGTTCTCGATCGCTCGAAAGCCCCGCCTGTTCAATCAGGCGTTGCAGTTGAGGAGCATAATCTGGAATATTGGCAGTCACGAAAAACTCATCCAAATTAATAAATGGACATATTCTCGATCGTAAACTGTCACGAGCCTTAAGGAAATACATCTGTGGGGCGGGCTCCCGCGCCCACCCCACAACTTTTTTTGTGGCTATCTGACGCCTACTTTTTCCGGGGCTGTAGCTGTTGCAGTTGTCGCAGAACCTTGCAAATGTGCTTCTAGGAACCACAAACGCTTGTCAATTGTCCGCGAAATTTCGGTGTAGAGATCCGCTGTATCGGCATCGCCGAGTTCGCCTGTTGTGTCGATGGCGACTCGCAGGTGTTGGGCGTAGGGTGCGTAGCGATCGGCTAAAGCCGTCACGTACTCTTTGCCGTCTAAAATGTCGAAAGGAAATTCTGGCAAAATCGAATCTGCGGCGGCTGTGCGGGCTGTTCCTACAGCCAAACCGCCCAAAGCTGTGGCCCGTTCGGCAACCAAATCGATGTATTCTTCGAGTTCTGTTGCCATTTCGTCAAATAGCAAGTGCAACTGGTAGAAGTCCATGCCTTTAACGTTCCAGTGAGCTTGCTTGACTTGAGTTTTTAAGTCGAGAGTGGTTGCTAGCGTGGCGTTGAGCAGTCCGACTACTTGAGAGCGGGTGGCGACTGACATATCGATGCGGGTGGGGTAAAGATGTTGTTTGTGGTTGTTGGTAGTCATAGGTTTTTACCTTGTTATTTAGTGATTGTCGATCGAACATCTGAGAAAGCTTTGGGCGAGCGAATGTTTACCTGTTGTGAATTTCTGTTGAGAGGCTCAGGCTAGGTGCATCTGCAACACCGCACGGGGAGCTCGGCGTATTTTACAGCGGATAGTTTCTAAACCGAGACGCTGGCAAGCTTCGTAGCGGTGGCAGCCGGAAAATCCGTAATATTGGCCATCTACTTCTAGCACATCGATGGGTTCGTTTAAACCTACCTCGCGGATGGATTCCATGAGGGCGGCGACTTTGGTTTGGTCGTTGACTCGCGGCAGGGGGCGGCGAATCTGGTTGAGGGGTATTTCTTCGATCCTCATGGCGGCTGTCTCTTTTGCTTCTTGTTAAATCATACTCGTAATGACTTCGACTTGGCAAGCAAAATGAGGAATTACGCAAAAACGAGGTTTCTGCTTGGAATGCGGGTTGATGGAGGTAGCCTGAATCGCTCTTAAACGCAAGCGCATATCGAGGATTTACCCGAAGCGAAAGTCCGCGTGACCGCCCTGCGATCGACTCACGGTGGTCTGGGAATAGAACTGCTGGATTATCTGATGCCAGAGGGCGATCAACCCATGCGGAATAATTGGAAAAGTTGCGATATTGCCAACCTGCAAGTTGAGCTAATGATGAATGTTGTTGAGCAAACAGTGGAGCTATTACGTCTGAACCGAGTTCAGTTCGTCTCATCGCAACTGGTGCAGTTTACCTCAATGCCTTACCGCCAGGGCTGCGTTGTCAAAGACCCAAACGGACACGCCATGTTGCTGATGACGGAATAACGTCTCCACTCACCGGACGCAGATAACTTTCGCAACAAACGACAGAGATAACTTCGTTCCGGTGCAGTGGACTTGTTAGACCGCCACCCCAGTAGTTTACCTCTAACAGACTCCGTAATCACTACCCACCCTTCAACTCCTTCCATATACTTGGCTATAAACGCAAAGCAAAAAAGATCAGCCTAACACTTCCTTCAATGCCTTGATCGAGGGTGCAAAAAAGTAACCACCCCCTGTAGGAATTACCCAGTCAATAGAGGTTTCAATTGTTTCGGTTGAGTCATCAGTACCCAGAAGCTGGAAGTTCCGGGTGCGATCGCTCCCTTGACCCTGCTTCTGTCCAACGATCGGATCGTGTCCGCCACTTGGTGGAGGCTTTTTGTCACTGTTAGCCCAATGTCGCGATAAAAACTCAAACTGATTTTCAATTGAGGTTTGGTAGGAAACGAACAGTAGCCCGCGTTCTTCTGTGAGTTCAGCAGCAGTGGTATGTAATGGGTCTGATAGGGGAGCGCCGAACGGAATTCCCCGACGCAGAATTAGGCGGGTGAGGGTATGGCTAGCACCGCCTACGTCTGTTTGTAAGTCGCGGGGATTGACTTTGCGGATATGAGCGGCAAAGGGACATACAGCGCCAAAAGAAGATTTTGTGGCTTGAGGGAAATTGTCGCCCGGATAGTCGGGAAGTGTTACGAGCGGGAGTTTTGGGGTATCTACATCATAAAAAAAGTGATTGTTGGCAAGGCTATCGTTGGCAAGGTCTGAGTCATCAGCATTTGGTGTTCTCATCAGTGGCGCCCCACTTTTCCATCGTCCCACTAATTTTGCTGACAAAAGTTCTGCGGTCATATTTGCAAAACCTGGTTTTTGTGCCAGCTTTGCTGCCGTCTGCTGCATGAATTTCCAAAAAGCGGGTACATCCTGACGCAAACGTCGAAACACGAGGAACGATCCATTTTTAGTCCAAACGGGGGACAGCTTCAGAGGCTTCTGGGGTTGGATTGGATCGTCATCTCGTTGTGTCTTATAGCCCAATACAAATTGTCCTGGCCAGATTAAGGGTTGACCTGGTTTAGCATATCGAGCGGCTTCGGGTACTTTCGGATCGATCAGTCGTGGAGTCAAGAAATCATTCGTGGTTTTGGAGAGCCGTCCCCGCACACCGGGTTGGGAGATGCCATCTTTGAATCCGAAATGCTCATGACCTGGTTGGTCAGGTCGAGTCGCTCCAGGTTGCTCCAAGATAATTTCTAATCCTCTAGTTCCATCGCTTAGCTGAGGCAAGGCAGCGAGGGTAGATTTAATCCGAGTGACTTCGGCGTTGAGATGTGCAGGATCGTCGCTAGCAATAATTAGCAGAATATCAGGATACTTGTTGGAATCTGTGCCGCCCACCACCCACTGATTGGGATGCCCAGCAGAAGTCGGATCGCTTGGATCGCCAATTAGCCCCGCTCTAGCCGGCATCCCAATGCGGAAGGGATCACCCGCGCTAAACTGATTAGCGTCCGTTTCTGAAACCAATTTTTGAATGCCTTCGTAGGTAAAAGCAATGTTGAGCCAGGTCGCAACCAGCCCTTGGGGATCAGACTTCCGGCGATTTCGCAAGGTGCGGAACAGATTGTTGAACATCAGCACTTCTGCCACAGTAGCAATGTGTGGAGTGATGTCATGTATCCAAGCTTTGGTGTTCGTGCGATCGTGAATTTTCAGAAATAGAAACATCTGAAAATCCTTATTGAACCCAGCTAAGCTATTGCCTTGAATATCGTTGATTTCTAGCACTTCCTCAGTGGGCATTTTGACGGATGGAGAGTTAGTAGTTGGCATAAAACTTCAGCTATCTAAACTACGGAAAGACAGATGCTCATCACTTGCTGGCAGCAAGCCAACTGCGAGACTTCCACCTCCTGGTACACATGGTTTTGCTGGATTTTTGAACTTCCCTTTGCTAAAGGCAAGACCCGTCAGCTTCATCGTGATGTTTTCCGCG
The DNA here is from genome assembly GCF_036700865.1 of Microcoleus sp. S13C4. Taxonomy (NCBI): domain Bacteria; kingdom Bacillati; phylum Cyanobacteriota; class Cyanophyceae; order Oscillatoriales; family Microcoleaceae; genus Microcoleus; species Microcoleus sp. S13C4. The sequence continues at coordinate 74,999 of NZ_JAUBPS010000027.1, read as the reverse complement.
ATTTGTCCTCCAAATTCAATTTTTTCTCCTCCAATAAGAATATCACCTACAGCAAATCCTTCACTTGCCGGCACTTGATAAACGGCACGGAGAATTGCCCCAGTTGAACCTCGTAAGATTTTCCAGTATCCAGGCTCGACTGGACTACCATTTGGTTTTGTCCAACCTGTAGTATCGAGATTATCGATGTAAAGTCCTACCGGATTTTGCAGTGTGATTAAAAAGCCATCTCGCGCCAAGGAGTTCACTGCTGCACCAATAGTAGGATCGCTGGCTCGACCTGCTTCACCATATCGGGCACACTTAATCAGCTCGTCTGGATCGGTTAGAATTACGCCACCCTTTTGGCGCAAAATTGTAGCTTGTGCAGCAATGTTAATTTCAGCTCCCAAAGTGTTGTTGCGCTGGTTTAAGTGCATTGCGCCATTTTTAGTGTTCCACTTGTTCAGCCGATTGTATTTGCCATTGAGAAACAAATCCTTGATCTGAACTTTAGGACTCACGTATTTTTGATATAGTGCGAGAAGTTTTTGTTTGTCTCCCGTCGCGCCAGCGGTTCTTGGTCCTGTGTAGATCAATGGGTATCCATGTGCGAGAGCTTCCCAATATTCGGGGCCTTCGCAGGTAAATGTGACTCGCGTAATCTTTCCGGCTTCTTTCGTGACGAACCATTCAAGATATTCGTCTTGTGCTCGCTCACCATTCGATAGGGGTTTGTCGGCTTCTTTCCAAGCTGCTCGCTCATTACCAGGATGCTTGCGCTTAATTAACGCGGGGAAGCCAGTCCAAGTGATTGCTGGCTCAATTTTAGGAGCAGTTGTATCGATATTGATCGGATTATAAAACTGACTTTTCCCTACTCCTAAGTCTGCCTCTACCCCTTGAATTTCTCGCTCGAAGCTAGTGGAAATAAACTCGCTCCACCCCTCACGCTGCTTGGGAATGGTATCGAAATCATCAATATTTGCGGGCGGATCGAAACGTACAATTTTCATCAGCTTAAATCCTTAATTGACCTAAAATAACCTAATAGATTCCAACTAAACCTAACCAATAAGGCACAAAATTGGGCGTTCGTACCCATCAACAATCTTCCAATCACGTCTTTACAGAGAGACTGAGGTCTAACTATTATTAGCCTGAAAATTTCCGCATAATACCCCAAATCACATGGAGAGGCGGAAGGTTTTTGTATAACTTGTTATTAAACTAACATTTTCTATTTCAAGAGTCCGGACAGTTTTTAGATATTAGTCTGAAACCCTTGATTTTCCGGCAACCCTATAGTGTAGCTCTAAAGCATTGCTTGCTTTAGAGGAGCGCCCTGAAACCCTTATTCTACGGCTGGCACTCAAAAACTGTCCGAAGTGTTGCTATTTAGTTCTCTAAATTTGGGTGATTAGCCAGAATTTCTTTCGTCCAACTCTGAAATTCTGGCAATAAGCAGCGCCCTAAAACAAGATCGATCGCCCCTTAACAAAAAATGGCAGAATCTGCTACTGAATCCTATTAACTCAATCCAGCAATAATATTGACGCTCATAGCCAGAATAGCCGTGTTAAAAAAGAACGACAGCACGCTGTGAAAAAGCACGAGATACCTCGTGGAACGAGAAGTTATCTGCACGTCTGCAACTTGGCAAGTCATCCCAATACCAAAGGAGAAATATAAAAAATCTTTGTAGTCAGGTTCCTCGTCGCCCGGAAAGTCCAAACCATTCGCCTGCGAGTAGCTGCCGTGCTGTTTGCTGCGGTTTTTGTAGTAGCTGCGGGCATAGTGCATCGTGAAGATAGTGTGTACCTGCATCCAAGAGCCAACAATTGTAAGAACAGAAAGCCCCAAGTGCAGAAATAGCAAATCGGGGGGCAAGCCTTTGGTATCGCGCAGCAGGAAGAAAATGGCTAACAAGCTAGCACAAGCTGCTGCCACGATCGTGCTTAAGATTGCCAAGCGGCCGGCGTCCAACTGCTGAGCGTGGTGGCGCATTATTTCGGGAGTGCCTTGCAGCATCAGCATCCAAGTCAAAAGCAGGAAACTGACAGCGCCCGCGTTCCAAATGCACAGTGTCCGAGTCAGGAGGAAATATTGAGGTGGCAGGAAAACAGCGACTGCTATAGCGAACAGAACAGACGCAAACAGGCGGTGCCGGACGCTCCAGAGCCAGTGCATTTTAGATAGGCGAACGTTTTTCACCATGAAGTTAGGAACAGTAAGGGTTAGAAAATGCTAACTACTGATATATTGCCAGGAAATCGCAAAAAATAATGAATTGGTAACACGCAACACAGGCAGGATTTTTCATGCCTTTCGATAGATCGATCGACCTCAACCTTCTAGGTACAGTGGGAGAAAAGATAAATTGTGGCTTGAAATTATGGCATCCTCCCAACCCCTCAAAGGCATTGAATTGATCGACTGCGCCAAAGCTAACGCCCAACAAGGAATCGCCACAGCCGCGAACCTTTGCGGCTACGGGAGCGACCTCAACACCTTCGAGCGGGAACTGAAAAAGGCTTGCCAAGACATCGGCGTCGAAGTCAAGGAGTTAAGCGACTTGATTACGGCTCAGCAGATGATGAAACAAGGGATGGGTATTGAAGTCGCTCCAGATACTCCCTCAGAACTCTAGGCTCAATCTCCACCGCACCAGTTTTAGAGCTAAGATTGCCGCGACACCAGTATTTTGAGTCTGCTAGCTGAGGCAGGCTAGAATGTTTTGCATGGGAGCTTCCGACTTTTGGCAGGAGTCGCGTTTTCTCTCGGGAAGAGGGTGCTTTCTGGAGGGTGCACAGATTGTTAGGAGGACTGTCGTGTCAGATCAGCAAGACCGAATTATGCGTTTGTTTATAGAGGAGGCTAAGGAGCACCTCGATACTCTAGAAAATGGTTTAGTGGATTTAAAGTCCACGATGAAAGACCCCGAAAGCGTCCAAGAGATGTTTCGAGCCGCCCATTCCGTGAAAGGAGGGGCGGCTATGCTCGGCTTAGATAGTATTAAAACAACCGCTCACCGCTTGGAAGATTGTTTTAAGGTGCTCAAGGACGGGCCCGTCAAGCAGGTTGACCAAACGGCAGAATCCCTATTTTTAAAGGGAGTTGATACGCTTAAGGACTTGCTGGGGCGACTGGAGGGGCCTTTCGGCTTGAGGAATGAGGAGGGAGAAAAACTCGTGCAGCAGGTGATGCCTGTTTTTGCTCAACTGGAAACTCACCTCAATAAATTGGCGTCGGGCAAAGTGCAGGCTGCTGCTGGGTCTGGTACGCCCGCAGCTCCAACAGCGGGCGCTGTGCCGCCAAATTTTGCTGTTGAAGTGATGACTTTACTGAAAGAAATGTTGCAGGTGTTCAAGCAGAAAGAATCGGCTGCTAGTCGCTCTGAGTTGACGGCTGTGTGCGTTCGCCTCTATAAGTTGGGAGGTAAAATAGAGACTTGGCAAAATTTAGTAAAAACAGCTAGAGCAGCGATCGTTAATCCCAAAAACTCTTATCAAGTCTTAGCTCCGCTGATTATCAAAGAACTCAAGGAAGCTGGCGATTTAGTACAAGGGGGGAAAGCCAAGACGATCGTTCCGAGTAAAAATTTGCTACTTTTGGCAGCAAGCCCAAAACCAGCCGCCCCAGCCGCCCCAGCCGCCCCAGCCGCCCCAGCAGCAGCGTCGAAGCAAGTCGCACTTCCGGCCGAACCGAAGGCGGTAGTCAAGCTTTTGCTCAAAACTTTCAACAAAAAGCAACTCTCGGAAATCGCCAAGTTACTGGTTAACGCCATCAAATCCTCGAACTAGGAGTTGTTGCAGTAGAAGATAGAATCAAAGCAATATTTGTGAGGCGGATAATTTTCTGGTGGGTGCTGGCAGCCGCTCGTTGAGCAGCAACTCGAAAAAATTCACTCATTCGAGATTTTTGCGCTCTATCTTCTACTGTTGGGCAACCCTGCGTTAGAATGATTGGATATGTAGGCGTGCAATATTGTACCAGAATTAAAAATCGAGCAGGCTTTATAAGGCGGTAGCTGTGAAACCAATTCGTTCATTAGAAGATGCTTTAAACCGCTGTCAGGCGATGGGAATGCGCTTGAGCCGCCAGCGTCGATTTATTCTAGAACTTTTGTGGGAGGCAAAAGAACACCTCTCGGCTCGCGAAATTTACGATCGCCTCAACAAACAAGCGCATTCGATCGGTCATACTTCTGTCTATCAAAATCTAGAAGCTTTGTCGAGAGAAGGGATTATTGAGTGCATAGAACGCTCGGAGGGACGCTTGTACGGCAATGTCAGCGACTCTCACTCTCATGTCAATTGTCTTGATACGGCTCAGATTCTGGACGTTCATGTGGAATTGCCGATCGACTTGATCGAGCTAATCCAAGAGCAAACGGGTGTCAAAATTGTAGACTACCGGATAGATTTCTACGGATATCGATCTGCCGAGTCCGCCACGCAAGCATCGAGTGTCAGCGATACGCCAAAGGCTTCGTAACGGATAAAGCAGCGCCTGTTGGAAGCAAAACAGATCTTTGTGCTCGGGCTGGCGGTTGTAGAAAATGATTTAAGTATTTTGCTGGGTGCGATCGGTTTTTTTGCAGTCGCCAGCCGGAATTCGGCACAGTAGAAAAAAAATGAAAACAGAAAAATGAAACTTGATCGGCAAGTTTGGCGATCGGGAATAAAATTTACGACTAAACCCAAAAAATCATTTCTACCCTCTACACGTAAAAGTGTAGACCAAATCCGGCTGTAGTACCCCTTTATTTTGAAATCGGCTTGTAGGAGACGAAAGTTTGTGGAGGATTGGTTTCAACCGCTGAGTCTGATAAGGGAATTTCTGACCCGGATTTAATATTAGACCTTAGTTTAATCCCTCCCACAATTTATGTGCAGAGTCAATTCTAAAATCTAAAATCTAAAATCTAAAATTGCTCGACAGACGGGGGCTTAATACTGTTTTTTCTGCTAAACGGCCCCGGGATCTGTCAATAACTGTGTGATAACTGGTATGATTTACGTGCTTCGAGAGCCTAAAATACTCGGAAGCAACCAGTGGGGCTGGACACGAACCTCACTATAAAACGCCGTAGAGGGAAAAATTTCCAGTACCTTGAAGGAAGTTCTCGATCTCCTTAACAAGAGTCAGAAGCCGACATCACAATCTATGATTTGATGTGGGAGTGTCAGGCTTTACAGCGCATTACAGGACAGGCTGAAGTAATGGCGAGACGACAATCTGACCAATTCCACACACCACCGCAATACAACCCATCCCCCAAACCGACGGCACAGTTCAGTGCAGAGGCGACAGGCGATGCGAGTTCCTCAGTAACGGCGCTGCCGATTGAGGGCAAAAGAACTTTTTGGCAGTGGCAACTTATCTGGCTGAGTCTCCTGGTGGGATTTGGAGTAACCGGTGCCGCTGCATTTCTGTGGTTGCTGACGATGCCGCCGCCGCCCAATTGCCAGCAACTGTCGCCGCTCGCGGCGGATGGAGAGCGACTTTACTGCGCTCAGCAAGCTGCTAAGTCGGGCAAGCTAGAACAGCTAGAATCGGCAATAGCACTGGTGCAGGCTTGGCCGAAAGAACACCCTCTATACTCGCAGGGTCAACATTTGATCGGGGAATGGTCGAAAGCCATGCTGGGATTCGCCAGGGCGAAAATTGAGTTGGGCGATTTGAAGGGCGCTCTGGAGATTGTGGCGAAAATTCCGAAAACCAGTCCGTCTTACCCTGATGTACAGGAAGCTGTGACTGCTTGGGAAAAAAATTGGCAGGAGGGCCAAAAACTCTACGATACAGCCCTAGCAGCTTTGAAAAGTGAGGATTTAAGGAAGGCCTGGGATTATGCTCAAGCTCTGTTCAAGCTGGAAAATGTTTTCTGGAGTCAGAAGCGGTACAACGAGCTGATCCAGCAGATTTCTTTGGAAAGAAACGGCTGGCAGCGCTTGCAAGAGGCTAGAGATTTGGCGAAGGACGGAACTCCGCAAAAGTTCGCTGAGGCGATCGTCCTGGCTCGTAAAATAGACTCGCAGCTTTTTGCCCGCGCTAAAGCTGAGAAGGAAATTGAGGGCTGGAGCCGGACTTTGCTGGCAATGGCTACTAAACGGTTGGGGGCGAAAGACCTGCCGGGGGCGATCGAGGCTGCTTCTGTTGTGCCGCAGGATTCCCCGCTGTTTGCGGAAGCTCAAGATTTGATGCAGTTGGGTAGGGCTCAGGCAGTGACGTGGAACCAGTCGATATCAACTCCGCTGCCACAACACATTTTTAGCTTGCTGGAAGGGCAGGGGGCTGCTAGCCAAATTGCTCCGGGTCGCCCTCTGTACAAGCAAGCTCAAGTTCAAATTGAAAATTTGCAGGTGCAGTTTCAAGATTTGCTGCGTCTGCAAGTGGCGAGCACGATCGCTAGTGTCGGTCAGATAGGGACGTTTGGACTCGCGATCGAGCAAGCGCAAACCATCGGACTTAAGCAGCCGCGGCGGGTTCACGCTCAAACTTTGGTGGCTGCTTGGCGTCGGGAAATTCAGCGGATCGAAGACGAATCTTTTCTGACTCTGGCGAAGCAGTTGGCAGAAGCGCAAACCGTTGAAGGACTCAAGGCGGGCATCGCTCAGGTAGTTCTGATTGCTCAAAACCGCCCCCGCAGGGTAGAAGCGCAAACTCTCTTGGCTCAGTGGACGAAACGCATAGAAGTTATTCAAGATCAGCCTTTTTTGGATGAAGCCATCGCCCTGGCGAAGCAAGGAAAACTTAGTGCTGCTATTGAAAAAGCTTCGGCAATTAAGAGCGGTAGGACTTTGTACGCGAAAGCTCAGGATAATGTCTATCAGTGGGTGAGCGAACTGCAAGTTGCTCAAGACCGTCCGATTCTCGATCGAGCTGCGGAATTGGCATCTAAAGGCAGTCTAGGAGCGGCGATTGATACGGCTTCCCAAATCGGTTACGGTAGGGCGCTGTATTCAGAGGCGGCAGGTGCGATCGGGCGCTGGAGTGCTGAACTCAGAGCCAACAGTGCACCGCCGCCGGAACCCGCTCGCGAGTCCGCGCCGGAACCCGCTCGCGAGTACGCGCCGGCTCCCCGACAAGAGGAGTACGCCCCGGCTCCCCAACAAGAGGAGTACGCCCCGGCTCCCGAGCAGGCTCCGGCTCCCGAGCCTTACTATCCGCCCGCGAGCCAACAGGCCCCCGCAAGGGAACCGGAACCTTACTATCCCCCCGCAAGGGAACCGGAACCTTACTCTCCGCCCGCGAGGGAGCCGGAACCTTACTATCCCCCCGCGAGGGAGCCGGAACCTTACTCTCCGCCCGCGAGAGAACAGGCCCCGGCTCCGGCTCCGGAACCTGCTCCTCCTCCGGCTCCGGCTCCGGAACCCGCGCCACCCTCGATTCCTGACTCGGCTGGTCCTCCTGATGCTAATTTGATCCCCGAGTAATGGGGTTTTCGCGCGATCAAGCTCTAAAATCTCCAATCTAAAATCAAGTGAGTAATTTGCAACTGCTGACGATCGATAGCGACCCCATTTTCCGGCTGGGGCTGCGAGTCGCTTGCGAGCAGTATCCAGACTTGCAAGTTGTCGCAGAGGTTTCAACGCGAAACGAGGCTTTGCGGGTTCTAGAAGCTCGCTCCCTCGGCTCTGAAACAGCCAAGAAGCCGGGAGATTTGGCAATTTTGGCTGTTGAGACCCTAAATTTGCGATCGGGTCAAACAAAGGCGCTGGCATTTTGTCGCGAACTCAAAAGTTTGTACCCCAACCTGCCCCTGTTGCTGCTAGGCGGGCCGCTGACACCGGAGTTGTTGGCGGATTTACAGGCGGCAGGCGCGAATGGGTATTCTCCTAAAGGTAGAGATATTTCTCTGACAATCGAAGCTGTTCGCGCTGTGGCATTTGGTCACACTTATTGGGCGACGGATGCGGCAGCTAACTCGGAAATAGAACTAAATGCAGCGGTGGTTCAAACAGTAGAAAACTCCGCAGCAATTGCAGATAAAAATGCAGATAATTCGACCGTTGATACGCCAGTACACAAAAAAATGCTGGCTTATTTTTGTCGTTCTGGACTACGGGAAATAGATGCAACTTTGGCGGTTGTTCAAGCTGATTTGCAAGAGTTCAGAGCCGCAGATGCGACTGATTTGCCCTCTATTTTAGATGGGGTTGTACTCAGCGGACGCCGCAGAGAATTGCTCGCAGCTCGTTGGATTGTCAGTCAGTTATTATTTGAAGGAAAAGGGGAGAAGGCAAAAGGAAGAAGGCAGAAGGAAGAAGGAAGAAGGAAGAAGGAAGAAGGAAGAAGGAAGAAGGCAGAGGCAGAAGGAAGACGGGAGAATTTGTTGAATAATTCTCAGTTGCAAGTAGCGAATGCTCAAGTTTCGGCGAATTATTTGGACGTGGCAACTAATTGGCAAAATAGCTTGTTTGACTCTGTGGCGACTAAATTCCAGTTTGAGTTGGTGAATTTGACTGGCTTGCCTTTGGAAATCGATATTTTGCGATCGCCCAAAAAGCGTGAATTGATGAGTTCCATCCTGCGGAAGTTAAAGGATTTGCTGGAGGAATTGCGCTTTTCGCAAGTACAGCAAACTCACTTGTCGCAAAAAATGCCTGCTATTTTACGGAATTTGTGGGAGGCGACAATCATAGATTTTTTTGGCAGATACTATACACTGCAAACGAAAGAAAATCTGGTTTTTGATGGCAGTCAAGCCAGCTTAAAACTGGAAGAAAGCCAAGGGGGAAGCGCTGCTTATATCTTGGCTGGCAGGGGCGTAGAAGTAGTGCCGATGCTGCTGGCAGATGCGGATGTAGTTGCCGCAGAAATACTTGACAAAATACCGATGACAGTTGAGTTTTTTGCACATTTGCTATTTGAAATTCCTCTAACAGTTGACAATGTTTCTTGTGTTTCAGGCAGCCCGGAAGCAATGCAGCGAGCTGAAGCTTTGTTGGAAAATTTGGCAATACAAGTTGCTAGCGGAGTGGTACAGCCTCTACTAAATAATTTGGCAAATATTGAAGAAATTAAGCAAATTTTTTACGATGGGAAGTTGATTTCGACGCGAGAAATTGAGAGGTTTCGGAATAATTTGTCGTGGAGATATAGCTGGGATAGATATTTTGTGGAACCGAAAGCGATTTTTGAAAGCAAGTTTTGGCTGTTTGTTTTGGGCGATTTGGGAATTAAGAGAATTTCTATTTATTCTCCGAGAAATCGGGAGTTAGCACAGCTTTCTGGGTGGCAGTTAGCCTTGACTTTGCTGCTGGAAACCAGGGATGCGATCGCACCTAGAGTTCGCGCGGTTATTTCGCTGTTGGGTGCTGCTGTTGTTTACGTTTTGACCCAGGTAATAGGGCGGGGAATTGGTTTAATCGGGCGGGGAATTATCCAGGGGATTGGTAATTCTTTGCAAGATACCAAGTTTGGGAAAAACGGGTAACGGGAAGTTTTGGAACGAAGCAGTATAAGGGGTTTAAGGGATTTAGATTAATACATTAATCAGTCGGATTTGATAGAATTGGTGATTGGTGATTGGTAATTGGTGGTATTATAGATAGTAACTTAATGCTATAAGGTTGACTTTTTATGAGTATTATGATATCGATAGATGCCGATCGCATAAACAGTTTAGATTTGTCTCCGGTGCGGACTGTGATTGAAAAGTGGCTGGCAGAAGGAGCGATCGCCCACAACGAACAACAGCTACAATTTGAAATTGAGTATCCGCGCGAAGAGTTAGATCCGCGAGAAATCTCGGAAATTCCCGAAGTGCGGCTGTGGTTTATTCGCTTGGATGCTTGTTACCCTTGGCTGCCATTTTTGCTGGATTGGAAAGCGGGAGAATTGGCGCGCTATGCCGCGATGTTGGTGCCACACCAGTTCCACCGCACCCAAGGTATTCAGTACAATCCTGAAGCTTTGGAAATGTTTTTGATGAGCAAAATATTCGTGTTGACTGATTGGTTTAATCAGCAGGGAATTCCCAGTAAATCAAAGTTGATGGCGATGTCGCAGATGTTTGGTTATGATTTGGACGATGCTTTTTTTGATGTGATTGTGCCGCACAAATAAGCTGTAAGTAAGCCCACCTAAATTGTATTTTTTGGGCGGGCGGGACGCCCACTCCACAAGAATTCGCTCAAACTTGACTGTAAAATTTAGATGTTTCACACTAACTACTGTGGGGAGTAGGGGTTGGCTTCTAGCCCACCCAAAAAGGCGTAAGGTACGCAGTGTGTACCCCACAAATAGCGTGGTAAGCCCTCTTCACAATTTTCTCAGAATTGAGAGCTAGTTTAAATAAACAACGATCGCCCCATTCAATCGATCGAGGAAATTTACCATGACAACAGATTACCTCATCGTCGGCAGTGGTTTATCAGCACTGGTTTTCGGAGCTTTGATGGCAAACTCCGGCAAAACCGTACACATCCTCGAAGCTCACGAGCATCCCGGAGGCTTTGGTCACACCTTTACGATGGCCAAAAAATACACCTTTAATGCCCAATTCCACTACGTTTGGGACTGCGGCGAAGGACATACAGTCAATCGAGTTCTCAAAAAACTCGGTCTCGATCAAGATGTCACCTTTGAGCGGTACGATCCGAATGGCTACGACCACATGAGAATGCCTGGGTACGCGCTAGATATACCCTCGGAACCAGAGGAACTGATCCGCAGATTGTCGGCGCTGTTCCCCGAAGCAGGCGAGAGAATTCGCCAATTCGTCAACGAAGTCGAGAAAACCGGCGAGGGACTCAGAAAACTCGCTCCTCCCGTAAAACCAATTGAATTGCTCAAAAACTTCGGTGACGTATTCTGTGCCGTCCAACACCTCAACAGTACACTTCAGGACGTTTTCGACAAGTTCCAACTCCCCCAAGCCGCCCAAACTCTATTAGCCCTGCAATGGCCGGACTTTTTGCTGCCTCCAAATCAGCTTTCTTTCTATGCTTGGATTGCCTTGTTTAGAGGCTATCAAGAAGGTGCATTTTACCCGACGCAGCATTTTGAAGATGTCATCAATTCTTTAGTTAATGTCATTGAATCCAACGGGGGCAAAGTTCTATTAAACCATGAAGTCACGAATTTTAGGGTGACAAACAGAACAGTAACTGGAGTTGAAGCGATGGATTTGACCACGCATCAAACCCATGAATTCACGGGCAACACGGTGATTTGCAACCTTGACCCGAAAAGAGCGGCCAAGATGATTGGAGAGGAACTGTTCTCTAAAAAAGTGCGGCAAAAACTCAACTATGAGTATTCTGCATCTAACTACATGGTGTACTGCGTTGTCAAAGATATCGATCTCCGCGACTATGGATTTGGCAAGTGGAATACGTTTCATTCGGAACACTTGGATCTAAATGAAGCTTTTGCTCAAATGTATGACCAAAATGATTTTTCTCGTCCGAGTTTTGCCATTACAACGCCAACTTTACTCACGGAAGCGCGGCGGGATTGTCCAGAAGATTGTCAAATTGTGGAATTTCTGACTGTTGCTAATTACAGCTATTTTAAACAACTTTGGGAGAGCGATCGCAAAGCTTACAGACAGAAGAAACAAGAAATTCTCGACTCGATTTTAGATGTTGTGGAAAAACACTATGTTCCGAATTTCCGCAAACACATGGTTTTTCATGTTACCGGAAGTCCGACGACTAACGAGCGCTTCTGTTGGTGTCCTAACGGTAATTCCTACGGTTCCAGCCTGACGCCGCGCAACATGGGGGTCGATCGGCTAAATCATGAAACATCCCTCAACAATTTCTATTTCTGCAACGCCTCTTCGGGCTATCCAGGCTTTGCACCGACATTTTGGACGGGGGCGCTGCTTTATCAACGTTTATCCGGCGATGCGATTTTAGGCTAGGAGGAATTGGTTACGCGGCGATTGAAATCGCTACTACAGAAACGAAGTCTGCCTCCGCAGACTAAAAAATAAAAAGGGCATCACATCCAACCGGGCAACGAGAGAAAGCTAGAAAAAGGTTCTTTTCCCCCCCTTAATAAGGGGGGTTAGGGGGGATCGTATCGTCTCTCCAACAGCTCTTAAGCATTCGATGATTAATGTTCCATTCTATCAAGTAGGAGTGAACTATGAGAATTGCAATTGTTGGGGGCGGAGCGAGCGGTATGGCCGCAGCCTACTGGCTCGATAAACAGGGACATCACGTCACTGTGTTGGAAAGTCAGCCGATTTTAGGCGGACACATTCGGACACTTAACAAAAATGTTGCGGCCAATCAATCTGAGTGTAATGAAATATTAGAAAATGGGGTACTGGAATTTCCGACTGTGTTTTACAATTTCATGGCTTTTATGCAGGAGCTAGGCGTTGAATTAGAACCTGTGCAGATTGGTTCAGCCCTGTTTTTTAAAGATGGCACCCACTTTTTGTCTGCGGTTTCTATCCGAAAGAATTTCACCGGAATCCAACGCCTGATCGAGTATTTGCGACTTGATAGTCTCTACGCTCGTTCGGCTGGATTTATTTTAAAAATGCGGTTTGCTAAACAGCACGATTTCTACGAGGTACCGCTTTCTGAGTCTTTGAAAAGCTCGTGCATCCGCAATTATTGGCTGAGATTGCTGACGATGTATAGCTACTCGATACCCTTTGAATTGCTCGACAATTTTCCGGCGGAATTAGCGATGCCTGTTCTACGCGAATATGCCTCGGTCAACTGGGTGAGGATTAAAGGCGGGGTGTATTCTTACATTGAAAAGATTTTGGAGCGGTTTAAGGGCGAGATACGGCTCAATGTAGAGATTGCCAATATTTTTAGAAGTGCGGATGCTGTAAAAATTGTGCTTTCTGATGGGGAAATCCAGGAATTTGATAAGGTGGTTTTTGCGATGCCACCAGATCAAGTTATGAGGCTGTTGTCTGATCCGACGGATGCGGAAACAAAGCGGTTTTCGGGGTGGAAAGCCAATTATGCAACGACTGTGCTGCATTCGGATACATCAATGTACGATCGCTACGGTATCCGCAAGTTATCAGAATTTGATTTTTTCGAGACGGACAAGGGATGGGGATATAATGCGAGCTTGAATCAGCTTTGCGGCATCTCATCCCCACAAGAGTACAGTTTAGCTTTTCAACTCGAGGAGTCGATCGCCCAAAAGCACATTATTCACATTCAGAAACATCACACGCCACTCTACACTGTCGAGTCTTTTCGATATCGAGATGAAGTTATAGAGACTAATGGCGAGAACAACACTTATCATGCGGGAGCTTATTTGGGGGATGGTTTGCACGAAGGAGCCATTACCTCTGCTTTGCGAGTCTCGAAATTAATCGGGTGAGCTCAATTGTGATGTTACAAACTCTCGCAAATATCAGTAAATTTCTTGCCGGTGCAACACTCTCACAAAAGTAATGATGTCTGCATCAAAAGTTAAACCAATGCGAGAGTCGTCCACTCGGATGCGAAATTAATTTTTGGCGTTGCCTAAGCTGCGACACCACGGGCTGCTGTTAAGTAGACATCATTGCTCAAAGATGGGGGAATTGTTGATCCGGCTAACTGAGTACCCTCAAAGTTGGCTCCCGTGAACGTTGCCCCGCTCAAGTCGGCTTCACTCAAGTCTGCATAGCACAGTCTAGCCCAATCGAGGTTTGCCTGCACCAAAGAAACTCCCACCAGATTTGCCCTGGTTAAATCGGCTCCCATCAACTGGACGCCCCGCAACTGAGCGCCGCTGAGATTGGCAGCTAACAAGTTCGAGCCTTCCAGGTTTACCCCGTTTAGTTTGGCTTCGCTCAGGTTGACGCCATTGAGATCCGTCCTGCTCAGGTCGATGCCATTGATGTAAGCTTTCCTGAGATAGATGCCTGTTAGTTGAGCGCCAAAAAGCTTTGCACCGCTGAGTTTTGCCCCTCCGCAGTTGGCCCAGTTGAGGTTGGCTCCGGTCAGGTTAGCGCCCCGCAGGTTGATGAACTGCAGGTCGGCTGTACATAAATTGGCGTTCCAGAGGATGGCGCTCCGCAGGTTGCTACCGATGAGTTGGGCGCCACTCAACTTGGCCCTGGGCAGTTTTGCTTTGACGAGGAAAGCTCCGCTGAGATTGGCTTTGGTAAGCTCTGCGTCCGCTAGTCTGGCTTGGCCCATTTTGGCAAAACTCAGATTTGCCCTGTAAAGGTTTGCGTCGTTAAGTTCTGCTTTGGTGAGATTGGCCCTACTTAGGTTAGCTCCCGACAGGTTAGCCCTCGAAAGGTTTACCCCAGCCAATATGGCTCCGCTGAGGTTTGCTCCGCTGAGGTTTGCGCCAGCAAAGTCTCTGTTTCCATTTTCGTAATCTTTGAGCAGCTCGGTTACTTCCATACGGGTCACATTCCTTATAGCGGAAATTTATCTAGAAATAAACACTCTTTATAAGTATTTTATCTCAAACGGAGCTGACTGGAGCGCACTTTCAAGAAAGCTGACAATTAAATTTATATTTATACATATACTTTGTGCTTTTTCCATAGTCCCGACCGTTTTGAGGTCATAGTCTGAAACCCTTGATTTATCGTGGGTATCTAGTGTGCTTCGGCAAGCGTTGCGATCGTACTGAGATCCGTGAAACCGTTATTCTCAGTAGGTAAGCCATCAAACACTGTCCGAAGTGTTAATCAATAGTTAAAATCAATATTCTTGTTGTCCACTCTGGCTAACAGCTTTTTTAAGCGGAGACTGCAAATTTGTTAGTTGTGTTTGCGTCAGGTGTCGCGAAGGCTGGCATGGTCATAGCTCCATATTTTATCTACTGTCATTTTTCAGGAAAATTAGATGTGGAACAACAGCTTAATCAGCGAAAATTTTTCTCTGTTGTCTCACAGCAGTTATACGATCGTGCTTTTCAATATTTCCTTGAGTCGAGCGGGCTGAAAAGTAATTTCAGACCTTGTACTTCTGAGGAATTTATCGATATGCCTAACGGTAGAGGGTAGACGTTCACAACCTAGCGGATAATATACTGCAGATGGTACAAAACTAAAAGCGAGTAGTATCTGTATAGGAGCACCCCCTCTACGGGCTGTTAGGCAAATGTGTCAATCTATGTTATGGTGAGTCAAAATTGAGGAACGATCATGTCAAAAGAAAGAAAAAGCAATAAAGAAGTCAAAAAGCCAAAGAAACAACCTGATGGTGTTGCTAAGCCGAAGGATGACAAAAAAAATTATGGTAGCACCGAGGGCCGCAAGTAGAGATAGCTGCCACTCTCTGAACTGTAATTAATTTTGTTTAAGTTTTTTTAGTATCAATTCTGAATAAATTACAATATCCTATTTGGGGATAATCCGAAAACAGGTTTATTATACCTAGGGTATATGCAGTGCTAAACCCAAAGTATAATGAAATCTGTTTTTAGCCATGAATATGAAACATTCTGTCGCCGATAGAATTTAAGACCGTCTATTTAGACTTTGTTGAAAAAAAATATAGTTCGATCGCCCCAATCTCTCACAACGATATCTCAGTAACTGCAATATTACCCTCAAAACACACGTCAACATCAGTCCCCGCCGCCCGATCGCGCGATCCATACTCTCCCGCATAATAAAAGTATTCTCCCTCCACCCGGTAAACCACAGGCAGTGGCTGCGTCGAAGGCTGACAAAATACAATTTCCGGTTCCGCACTTCCCGGCGCTAAATGCGGGAAATTCACATTCCAGAAACACCCCGACTTTGGTTCCCGGTTCAGCAAATCCGCCAACACCCGCGATGTCCAGCGAGTAGCGACATCCCAGTCTATTTCGAGCGGCCTTTTAATCCGGTGGGAAATTGCGATTCCCGGAATACCGTGCATGGCTGCTTCGCGCACAGCCGCAACCGTACCCGAAATGTACACGTCAACCCCCAAATTGCCACCCGCGTTAATGCCCGAAAGCACCAAATCCGGCTTCGCACAAAGGTGATGAAGAGCGATGCGGACACAATCGGCCGGTGTTCCCCCTACAGCATACTCAGATTCCGATCGCCGATCGACATGAATCGGACTGTGAGCCGTCACCTGATGCCCGCAGCCCGACAATTGCCCCTGCGGAGCCACCATAATTGTTTTGCCGCTGACAGCCTGCAAAAGTGCCTGAATCCCCGGAGCGTCTATGCCGTCGTCGTTGGTTAAAATTATCGTCATTAAAAATGTGTCGGTTTTATAAAACCGATTTGAGAGCGCAGATGCTGGCAACCTTCTGGTAGCTTTAGCCCAAATTGGTTGTTGGTTAGTGGCGATCGTCAGTATGAGCATTGCCACACATTTATATCATGGCATTAATTGAACAGTTGCCCCAGAAATATGGCGCGCCACATTTTAGCCCAGTCGCACCTTGATATGACAGCTAAAGCGACTTGTTACGCCTGCCCCAGTGCAGCATTCATGACATCAGTGTCGATGCAAACATCTAATCACATAATTTTTTCCTCGGCTCTCCCCGATGCTTAGTCTTAAAAGTAGCCCATGATACTAAGTATCGGAAACTGAACGTTGAAACCCTCGCTCCTACT
Organism: Microcoleus sp. S13C4; assembly: GCF_036700865.1. NCBI lineage: Bacteria > Bacillati > Cyanobacteriota > Cyanophyceae > Oscillatoriales > Microcoleaceae > Microcoleus > Microcoleus sp. S13C4. The sequence continues at coordinate 58,510 of NZ_JAUBPS010000027.1, read as the reverse complement.
AAATTATTAGCTTGCGTTATTACCATAAGTACGAGAGAGCCGATAATAAGTTAATGTCGATTCCAATTGCGCTGTGACGCAGGGGATGGGAGAATAGATATCAAATCTTTATCAAAAATAGTATCTAAGTTACAGTTTTCATTTCCCCTTCATAAATCAAATACTTATCTACACTGTTAGCATTATTACATTTTAACTTAGGAGAGCCACATGAGCGAACCCCAAAGCAATACCAAAGCAGGTTGTCCCCCAGTTCCTCAGTCGATTATGACCGCAAGTCAGGATGAACTGGATAACATCGATTTACAATAGTTAATGAAAAGGGTAAGGTTAAAACAATGATCGTTATTTCAGGATACGAAATTATAGAAAATATTTACGAAGGAGTCAGAACCGTTGTTTATCGAGGGATAAGAAATCGGGATCGACAGCTTGTTATCGTTAAAACAATAAAAAATGATTATCCTAGCCTTGAACAAATCACCAATTTAAGGCAAGAATTTATAATTACTCAAAATTTAGATAGTGAAGGAATTGTCAAAAGTTACAACTTAGAAAATTATCAGAATAGTTTAGCGCTAATATTAGAAGATTTTGGGGGTCTATCCCTTTATCATTTTATGGCCGACAATAACCTGTCAGTAACCGAGTTTCTGAGGGTAGCGATCGCTCTATCCGAAACTTTGATCTATCTCCATCAAGTACCGATCATTCACAAAGACATTAAGCCCTCAAATATCATTATCAATCCAGAGACAGGGAAAGTAAAACTGGCTGACTTTAGTATTTCATCGCGCTTGGAATTGAAAAACCAAAGCATTAGCAATCCCAACTTGCTGGAAGGGACTCTGGCTTATATGTCACCCGAACAAACGGGGAGGATGAATCGAGCAATTGACTACCGCACCGACTTCTATTCTTTAGGAGTGACTTTCTATGAAATGCTGACCAATCAGTTGCCATTTACTACCACCGATCCGATGGAGTTGGTTTACTGTCATATTGCCAAACAACCAGTCCCACCTAAAGAGGTAGCAGAAATTCCTCAAGCGGTTTCAGATATTGTGATGAAACTGTTAGCAAAAAATGCGGAAGACCGATATCAAAGTGCGGCGGGATTAAAATTTGACCTCGAAACTTGTTTGCAGCAATTGCAGACAACTGGAAAGATTGAAAATTTTCCCATCGGTCAACGCGATCGCGGCAACCAATTACTCATTCCCCAGAAGCTTTATGGTAGAGAAACCGAAGTCCAAATTCTTCTAGATGCCTTTGGACGAGTCAGCCTCGGGGCCACCGAGATGATGTTAGTTTCGGGTTATTCCGGGATTGGTAAAACTTCAATTGTCAATGAAGTTCATAAACCAATTGTAGCAGCTAGGGGATATTTTATTGCGGGTAAGTTTGACCAGTTTAAGCGCAATATTCCGTATGCGGCGTTAATCCAAGCATTTCAAGAATTAGTTCGTCAGCTATTAACCGACAGTTCCGAACAGGTTGCTATTTGGAAAGAAAACTTATTAAATGCGCTAGATAATAACGGTCAAGTTATTATTGATGTTATCCCCGAAGTAGAACTAATTATCGGTAAACAGCCTGAAGTTCCTCAACTGGGTTCATCGGAATCTCAAAACAGATTTAATCGCGTATTTCAACAATTTATTCGTATTTTTTGTCAACCCGAACACCCGCTAGTCATATTCCTAGACGATTTACAGTGGGCAGATTCGGCATCTCTAAAGTTAATCCAACTCTTAGTAACTGACCCAGATAACAAATATTTGTTAACGATTGGAGCTTATCGAGATAACGAAGTCAGTCCCGTTCATCCTTTAATTCAGACAATAGAAAAAATTCAAAAAAATGAAACGGTGGTGAATAATATCACCATTCAGGCGCTGGCTTTGGATAGCGTCAACCAATTAATCGCCGACACTCTCGATGCCAGCGTAAATTCAGACAAAATAAAAGTTTTTTCAGAGTTACTTTTTAATAAAACCCAAGGGAATCCGTTTTTCTTAACCCAGCTACTCAAAACCCTGTATTCGGAAAATCTGCTGGTTTATCAGGTAGACACAGACCGCTGGGAGTGGGATATTCAACAAATACAAGCAATTGGCATCGCCGACTTCAATATTGTTGAACTGGTTGCTCGCAATATTCGCAAACTCCCTGAAACAACCCAGAAATCATTAAAATTAGCGGCTTGTATCGGTAACCAATTTAACTTAGAAGTTTTATCAATTGTCAATGAAGAATCAAACATAGCGACGGCTGCTCATTTGTGGGAAGCACTGCAAGCGGGTTTGATTCTGCCGCTGTCTGAAAATTACAAAATTCCTCTACTCTTTGCCCAGGAAGAGTTGGCATCTATACGCGATATCAAAGTTGACTACAAATTTTTGCATGACCGCGTGCAGCAAGCTGCTTATTCTTTGATTCCAGAGTCAGAGAAAAAAGCCACTCACCTGAAAATTGGTCAACTGTTGCTGAATAATACAACAGAGCTAGAGCGAAAAGATAATATTTTTGCTCTGGTTAACCAACTGAATTTTGGCACAGATTTGCTAACTAATCAGTCAGAAAAAGATGAGTTGGCCCAATTAAACCTGATTGCTGGACAGAAAGCCAAGGCAGCTACTGCATATGAAGCCGCTGTTAATTATTTGAATGTAGGTATAGAACTCCTGAGTCAAGATAGCTGGGAAAGTAGATACGATCTGACATTTGATTTTTATCGAGAAGTGGCGGAAGCCGAATATCTCAATGCCAATTTAGAACGAGCAGTAATTTTGTGCGATAGCACTCTCAAAAAAGCCAAAACAGTCCTCGAAGAAGTCAACTTATATGTGCTGAAAATTAGGCTTGAACTGGCTAAAAACCAGATTAAATCTGCTTTAGATACTGGGCTACAAATCCTAGAAATACTGGGAGTGACAATATCTCAATTAGCCCCGCAAGAACTTAATATTGAGGAGTTAGCTACGCTGCCAAAAATGACCGATCCCTACAAGCTGGCGGGTATGGAGCTTTTAGTTCGAATTTTCCCACCAGCTTGCTTCGCAGAAAGCCCGCTATCGCTACCAATTCTATATACTATGATCGAACTTTCTCGTTACTATGGGAATTCGCCACAGTGTACTTTTGCCTATTCTATTTACGGAGCACTGGTGTCTTGGCTCATACCAGATATAGATTTTGCCTATCAACTTGGTAAACTTTCTTTACAAGTATTAGAGCAGTTAGATGCCAAAGAGTTTCGTTCTAAAATATTGGTTAATGTTTCCATCTGTATTACGCACTTCAAAAAGCATACTAGGGAAACTATAGAACCCCTTCGTCAAGCAATTAATAGCGGCTTAGAATTTGGAGATATAGAATATGCTTGTCATGCTGCTGATTACTACTGCGCTCATCTGTTTTTTAATGGCGATCATCTAGACTACGTGCAAGAACAACAAAAACACTATATTGATTTTGCTGATAATCTTTCCCAAGAATATCAGTTTTATCTGCTCAAAATAATTGGTCAATTAGTCGCAAATTTACGAGGCATAACAGATAATAGCCTGATTTTAACTGGTGAATTTTTGAATGAGGGAGAAGCTATTGCTTATTTGACAAAAATTAATAACTTAATGTCTTTATTTAGAGTGCTTTTTGCAAAAACCCTACTTTGCTATTTATTTAAAGATTATAAAAATGCTATAATTCATGCTAAAACAGCGTTAGAGAATTCAATGCTTGTTCAAGCTAATATTAGCTTTAATAACCATGTTTATTACTATTCTCTGGCTCTCTTAGCTCAGTATTTTCAGGAAAGTGAGGAAAAGCAGCAACAATACCTGAAACAAGTAGAAGAAAATCAGGAAAAGATGAAATATTGGGCTCAACATTGCCCAATGAATTACCAGCATGAGTATGACTTAGTAGAGGCAGAAAAAGCCCGCGTATTGGGGCAATCTTTCTCAGCAATGGAATATTACGACCGGGCGATAGATGGAGCCAAGGAAAATGGATATGTCCAGCACGAAGCCCTCGCCAATGAACTAGCAGCAGAATTTTATTTAACTTTAGGTCGTCAGAAAGTAGCGCGTACCTACATGATAGACGCTTACTATGCTTATATTCGCTGGGGAGCCAAGGCAAAAGTTAAAGATTTAGAAGAGCGCCATGCTGAATTACTCGCACCTATCGTCGGTAGGAAAAATAGCCTGACGAGTGGAAGAGGCGAAACGGTTGTTCAGAGCAGAACCACTGTCACTTCTACCACTTCAGGTGCTGCAAGCGAGCTGGATTTATCAACAATTATCAAAGCCTCCCAAGCGCTCTCAGGGGAAGTTCATTTAGATAAGTTAATCTCGAAGTTGATGCAAGTCTTGCTGGAAAACGCCGGAGCAGAAAATTTTTATTTCATCATACCTGACCCAGCAGGTAAGTGGAAAATTGAAGCTCAATGTACGGGTGAACGATGTCAATTAATCTCCAAGTCAGCGACTGAAAGTCAAGAGATTCCTATCTCGCTGGTTAATTATGTAGAACGCACGCAAGAAACTCTTGCGATCGATGATGCAACCACTGAAACTAGGTTTGCATCTGACCCGTATATTATTCAGCAGCGACCTAAATCTATCTTGTGTAGCCCCCTGATTAATCAAGGTAAGTTGGTGGGCATCTTATACCTAGAAAATAATTTAACAGCGGGAGCTTTTACGCGCGATCGCTTAGAAGTCCTCAACATCATTTCCGCCCAAGCTGCGATCTCCATCGAAAATGCCCGTCTCTATCAAACTTTAGAAGAAAAAGTGCAACAGCGCACCGCCCAACTCGCCCAAGCAAACCAGGAAATTAGCAGCCTCAATAACAAACTTAAAGCCGAAAACATTCGCCTTAGTGCTGAGTTAGAAGTCACGAAACGACTCCAACAAATGATCTTGCCCAAACAATCAGAACTAGATAAAATTAAAGGATTAGAAATAGCTGGATATATGGAACCTGCCGATGAAGTTGGTGGCGACTACTACGACGTGCTAACCCAAAATGATCAGGTAAAAATTACCATCGGCGATGTTACGGGACACGGTTTAGAAAGTGGCGTATTAATGATTATGGCGCAAACCGCCGTCCGCACTCTCCAACAAATGAACGAAACCGATCCGGTGAAGTTTCTTGATGTGTTAAACCGCACCCTTTATGCCAATATCGAGCGCATCGACTCGTCTAAAAACATGACCTTGGCTTTGTTAGATTATCAAGATAGTAACTTTACCCTCAGCGGTCAACACGAAGAAATAATTGTAGTCCGTACTGATGGTAACATCGAACGTATCGATACAATGGAACTCGGCTTCCCTGTGGGATTAGAGGAAGATATTGCTGATTTTGTTTCCCAAGTTCAAGTGCATCTTAATCCAGGGGATGTAGTAGTGCTTTACACAGATGGAATTACCGAAGCTGTAAATATAAATAAAGTGTATTATGGCATAGAAAGATTGTGCCAAGTAGCCCAAGAAAATCGCCACAAAACGGCTGAAGAAATTCGACAAGCAGTAATCGATCATCTGCTGCAACATATTGACAAACATACAGTTTTTGACGACATTACGTTGGTAGTTATAAAACAGAAATAACGCAAGTTGGTAATTGGTAATGGGTAATTGGTAATTGGTAAATTGTTTGAGCCTCCGACGATCGAAACCGACTTCACGCCCAACAATTTTGGAAATGGTGCGCGGACTCAGGAAGGTGCGATCGAAAGCTGAGCGCCACGTCTGTGCTAAATTGGGCGATCGGCGAATTTACTGCAAACATCCACCTCAAATCCAAAATTCCTCAAACACATCAACCAACTTGTGGTAAAGTTTTGTGTCGATCGCCGGTTAGCCGAGCCCGCCCCTACGGGGGCTACGCCAACGAAGAGGATCGGCCAAATATCAATACAAGTTTAGTTAAACGCTCTTACAGCAATGTTTTTGCCACTTTTCCCCCTCGTTCAAACAATCGCCGCACCTCCCGCCCAACAACAACTGCTCATCCAGCCCGAAGTCCCCGTACCCGAAAACGAACTGGATTTGCCGCTGCCGCCAAGCAGCAGCCCGCTGAAAACCCTGACAGTACCCCAGCAAGTGCGCGTTTTGCCGGGACAACTCGACAACATCCCGGTTTTCAACAGCAACAGCCCCGAAGTTGTGCAAACGGAAGGCATTTTGCTCTCCACATTTCCCCCGGAAGGAAAACAAGTACCTTCTGCACACTTAAACTTTCCCTTCAAAGGTCGATTTGATATCTTTGCCCACCACATCGCCAAAGCTAAAAATCGCGCCGAAACTCGCACCTTATTTCAAGGAATAATTGTCCACAATCCCAACTCCGAACCTGTTACTTTAAAAGTATTGCAAGGAGCGACTTATTTAACTCGGCCGGATGCCTTGTTTATCGATTTGCCGTCGTATTTAGAGAATCGATTTGGGACTGTGTTTGCAGGGCCTGGAAGCCGCATCACGAGCGATGTATTGCGGGGATACAGACAAAGCATTTTGCCTGCTGCGATCGAGATTCCGGCAAATCAGAGCCGAATGCTGATGAATTTGCCGATACCTGTGGGGAATGTCACACCTTCTTCCAATGGTCGATCGACTTTAATGCGAATGTCCAGCAGCAATTCGGTTTATGTAGCATCATTAGCAATGTTTGCTCCTAAAAGTCAAGGAGGAGTCGAGCAAGATCCGACTTTAGAACAGTGGGAAAATATTTTATATACCAAAGGTTTAGCGGGGCCGAGAGATTTAGCACCAACTCCCAGAGGCGAAAATCCGGTGCAAAAAATTTATGGGCGCGTGGCAGGAGTAGCTGAAGGTTCCCAGTGGGAAGCTAAAATTACGGACAATTCGAGAACCGATTATTTAACTATTCCCAAGCGCGGCGAGTCATTTTCCTATGCTTTGAGCACTACTGATACGGGTACTTTTGGCACAGGTCAAATTCAAAGCGCAAAAATGTTGGCTCGCTATCCCGATACTGCTTATTTTGCTAATGGCAATTACGGGATTCAATACAACTTAACTTTTCCGCTTTACAACAAATCTCGTGAGCCCCAATCTGTTAGTATTAAAATGCAAACACCGATCAAAGCAAATACAGAATCGGGGGGATTGATGTTTTACGATCCTCCTGAAAATCGGATATTTTTCCGAGGTACGGTGCGGGTGATGTTTAATGATGATACGGGCAAGACTTTGACGCGCTACATTCACATCGTGCAGCGCAGAGGACAGCAGGGGGAACCTTTGGTGAATGTGAATATGAAGCCGGGGGAACGCCGTTTGGTTCAGGTGGATTTCTTGTATCCGCCGGATGCGACGCCGCCGCAAGTTTTGACTGTGCGATCGAGTAATTAGTTGTTATTGGTTGACGGTTGACGGTTGACGGTTGGCTGTTGACTGTTAACCTTTGGGTTTTTGTATTAATGAGTTAAGATAGGCATTAAGTTTTAGTGAAAGTTCATTTAATATCGTTTCCGGTTGCATCGGAATGATATCGAGGACACGGCAGTGCCGTGTTCCTACCCCGATTAATTGTAGGGACACGGCACTGCCGTGTCCTGACTGTGGGTAATATTAATTCCGATGCTAGGGGAGTTGATATTAAAGGCAAAACATTGACAGTCAACAGTCAACTGTTAACCGTCAACAGTCAACAGTTAACCATTAACTAATTAAAGCGTCAAAGATTGAGGATTTGTCTCAATCAATTTAGCTAAATCTTGCAAGAATGCCGCAGCATCAGCACCGTAAATAATCCGGTGATCGCAAGTAATATTCACCTGCATTTGCCGCTTCACTCCCATCAAACCATCTTCATTAGCCACTACTTGCGGCCGCGAAGATCCGATCGCCAAAATCGAGCCTTGATTCGGCGGCAAAATCGCGTCAAACTTGTCTACTCCAAACATTCCCAAATTGGAAAGAGTGAAAGTTCCCGTACTGTATTCATCAGGCTTCAACTGCTTGGTGCGGGCGCGATCGACTAAATCTTTCCAACTGCGGGAGAGCGAATAAATATCGAGGCGATCGGCATTTTGCAGCACCGGCGTAATCAAACCGCCGCCGTCCATCGCCACCGCTACCGCCACATTAATATCAGCGCGGTATTGAATTCCCGACTCCACATAACAAGCATTCAGCAGAGGATGTTTTTGTAAAGTTACTGCTACAGCCTTCGCCAGCATACCCGTCATCGTGACGCCCTTCGACTTAATTTGTTTGTAGAGTTTGTCGAGATTATCAGTAGTAATTGTGTAACCGACGCGGAAAGACGGCACGCTCAAACTTGCTTCCATATTCCGCACCACCGCATTTTGCAGCGCGTTCATCGGTACTTTTTGGCCCGAAAGTGCGATCGCCGGGACTGGTGCGGGTGCGGGTTTGGCTGCTGCTGGGGCGGGTGCTGCGGGTGCTGGTGCGGGTGCTGCGGGGACTGTTACTGGTTGCTGAACCGGAGCGGGTTGGGCTTTGCCGGCTGCTGCTTCCACATCCTCTGCGACAATGCGGCCGTTGGGCCCGCTGCCTTTGAGAGAATTCAAATCTACTTTAAATTCTTTGGCTAACTTGCGAGCGCGGGGAGAAACGACGCTGCGGCCGTTTTGGCGGCTGACATTTTGCTGCAAACCTGCTGACGATGTAGCTGCGCTAACAGGAGCGGGGCTGGGAGCGGGGGCTGCTGCTGCGCTTGGGGCACCGGCTCCTTGCTGCTGAGCGACGGCGATTTCGGCTTCTGTTTCTGCTACTAGGGCGATTGCCGCTCCCACGGGAGCAACTTCGCCCGCAGCTACGATAATTATTGCTAAATAACCTTCGTAGAAAGACTCCACGTCCATGTCGGCTTTGTCGGATTCAACCACTACCACCGTTTCGCCTTTTTCTACTTTGTCTCCAGCGGATTTGACCCAGGAAACAATTTTGCCCTCTGTCATGGTAGAACTCAGGGCTGGCATGAAAACTTCGCGAATCATCTGTAAAAAGTCCTTTTGATGTGGTAATAGGTAATCGGTATTTGGCAATTGATCATTGGCGATCGGCCATCGGCAATACTTATTATTATGCCAGTCTCTCGCATTCTCGATGTGTGAATGTTGACTCAAAATCAATTGCCAATTACCGATCGCCAATTACCACTTACCAATTTCTAAATATCACCTCGAATTTCTTCGACTATGCCGTCGCGGAGGAGAATTTCTACTTGCATTTTTTGAATCAAGTTTTCTCCGAGCCCGACAGTGAACGTGCCGTCAATTTGACCTTGACTCACTTCTTGTTCCAGGTCTAGCACCTGCACTTGCTGAAGCTGTTGCAGGTTTTGGTTTTTCTGTTCTAGCAGTTCGCTTTTTCTTTGATTCACCTGCACTTGAATGTTTTCTATTTGCTGCATTACTTGCGGGCCTGGGGGCTGCAGATTTTGCTTTTGGATTTCTGAAATCATCCGCTGCCCTTGCATTTCTAACTGTTGTAGCTGAGAGTCTATTTGGTTGATTTGGGCTTGGAGTTGCTGTTGAGCTTCTTCTTTCCAGCGGGGAGTAACGACGACTTTAACGTTAATCGATCGCTTCAAGAGTAATTGTGGTTCCATAAAGTTGTTGCTTGTCAATTGGGAATTAGGCATTAGTCATTAGTTGGTAAACCTGAACTAATGGCTGAGGGCTGAGGACTCGGACTCGGGACTTGGGTGTTGGGATAATTTTTTCTTTTCCATTCCCCAAGTCCTGCGAATATTTCAAAACATCCCGTCAATCATATCGCGGTAGTGTTGCGTCACAACCGGGCGCTTAATTTTCAGGGTCTGGGTCAACATTCCATTTTCGATCGAAAATGGCTCCTGAATCAACCGGAACGGGCCGATGCGATCGTCGGCGCGGTATCCGGGGCGATTTTGCACCTCTCGGGTCAATTCTTTGCGGAATAAGTCTTGAATTGTCTTGCTATTCCAGTCAATTTCGTGTAATGGGGGATTCTGAGTTTCTGCCCATTTCTGCACGGCTTCTTGATTGGGGACAATTAAGGCGCCGACGGATCTCTGGTCTTGACCTACTAGCATAATTTGGTCGATGTAGGGGCTGCGGACGCAGGCGTCTTCTATGGGCTGGGGTTCGATGTTTTCGCCGTTGCTGAGGACGATCGTATCTTTGGCCCGCCCGGTTAAGATTAAGTCGTTTCCCGGTGTCAGCCAGCCCAAGTCGCCGGTGTCGAACCAGCCTTCGGAGTCGATCGCCTTGGCAGTCGCTTGGGGATTAAGATAATAACCTGCCATAATTTGTGGCCCGCGGCCCAATACCAAGCCGCGCTGGCCTGTGGGCAGTTGCTGTCTGGTTTCTGGGTCTACAATTTTAATTTCCGTATGGGCGATCGGCTGTCCTGCGGAACCTTTAAGATTGTGCCAAGGGCGGCGCACAGTTAAAACCGGCGAAGTTTCGGTTAAACCGTATCCCACCAACAAGCCGATATTCGCTATTTCAAAGAAAGTGTCTAAATGCGTTGCCAAAGAACCGCCGCCGCTAATCGCCCACTTAAAACGTCCTCCCGTAGCTTCCCTGACTTTTTGATAAACCAATTTTTCGGCGAGGGCGTGTACCGGCGACAACAGAATGGTTTTGGTGCGGGCGATTAATTTTTCGGAAGCAGAAGCCGGTTTCAAACTAAGAGTTAATCCTTGGAAAATGCGGCGGTTCTCGATGTATTGCTGGCTGGAAGATAACAGGAAGTTCACCAATTTTTGTTTGTTAGGTGGCTGTTCCCGAAACTGCTTTTGTACTGCCTCATAAATCGATTCCCAGATGCGCGGAACACTGACCATGTACTGGGGTTTGCAAGTTTTAAAGTCTTGTTTGAAATAGCGAATATTGGTGTAAATTTGGGTGCATCCCTGGGAAAGCAGGAAGTATTCGACGCTGCGTTCGTAGGCGTGCCAACTGGGCAGGATGCTGAGTGCAGAGTCGCCCGGTTCGGGCTGGAGAATTGTGCCGAAGGTGGTGACTTGGTGCAGCAGATTGCCGTGATTCAGCATGACGCCTTTGGGTTTACCTGTGGTGCCGCTGGTGTAGAGGAGGGTGGCGAGGGTTTGAGGCTTGTGGTTGGAGGGTTTGAGGGGACGGTTTGCCCCTGTGGTCATCACTTGGGAAAATTTGACTGTGCTTAGGGTTTGGCTGGTTTCCGGTTCTTCGTCGGAGAGGAGGACGATGAGTTGAATGGGCAAATCCGGGAGGCGGTGTTGCAGTTTTTTGAGTAATGCCAGGTTTTCGACTACCACGGCTGTGCTGCCGCTGTCTTGAATGATGTACAGGAGTTCTTCGGGGTCGGCGGTGGCGCCTCGAACAACATTCGCGGCCCCGGCCATCATGATACCTTGGTCGGCTATCAGCCAGCGGGGGCTGTTGTCGGCGAAGAGGGCGACGCGGGGAGGGACTGCTTCTTCGGGATTTGGTTCGATGCCTAGGGCCTGCAAGCCGGCGGCGAATTGCTGGATTTGCTGGTAGAGGTCGGTGTAGGTGAGTTTGATTTCTGGCTTGCTGTGGGGGTCGTGGAGGGCGACGGTTTGACCGAATTTTTGTTTGACGATCGCCCAAATTTCGGGTACTGATTCGATGGAACTGTAATCAATTAAGCGGCTGAGGTTAGCGCGATCGCGATCGGTCAGTTGAGATGATGTGTAAGATGCTGGGCCGTTCATAGTTATTTTTGTGACTTGTGCGAGATTAAAGTGTTTTATCTAAATCTAGTATGGAATGTATCCTAACTGTATCTGCTTGGGTAGGGACAGTTTGCGAATCTGTCTCTATTTTTTAATTTATGTTTTCTCTTAAGTGCGATCGTTTAATTTGGCAATTTGGTTTTAATTTTATTACAAAAATCGATGAACTGACGGAAAGTAGTCAGTTGTTCTGGCTGAACTTGAATCCTTGCCAATAGCTGTTCTAAATAAAATGGCTTGAGTACATCTCCCGGCCTTTTTTTTGAATAGGTAATATTTTTAGCTTCAAATAACGCTCTCAAATAAGCTCCGTGAAACTGAGCGTGAGTATTAAAGTCTTGATATCTGCCCATATTTTCGGGACAGTTAACTGAAACATCGTAATATTTAGTATAATCTAGCAAAGGTTTGTTTTGAGGATTTCTGGAATAAATCTTCCGATTACCCAACAGCCAACTTTCCAAGCAGCGATTCTGAAATATCAGCACAAGTTCTGCCTTGTTTAATTTCAATTTTTGTTGAGTTAAAAAATCATCAATTTCTGTTGTGAGTTCGGCAACAGTATTTTCCTCGGCATCGAGACATACTACAAAATAGCTGTATTTTCCGTTTGAGTTAATTTCGGCGATCGAACGCGGGATAAAATCGTATATTAATGAAGGATATCCTTCACCGCTAATCAGGTAATAATTTTTTTCATTCACATCATCGCAATTGTCAACTCGCTGCAATTCCGGTAAAAGATGAGCCAACCAAGCGGGATAAACTTTTCTCTCCGATTGCTTCCCTTCAACTAAAAAATACAGATTCATTAAACTTTGATTCCTTCGCTGTATTCTTCCAGATTAATCAGTTGCGTAAAAGCTTGATGCCTCGATTTTCCCAGATTCAAATCTTTAGCATCTTTCACAGTTACCACCCCACCTTGGCGAGTGACTATTTTCCAGTGTTCCATCCCAATATTATTGATGATGTAGGGATGGTGGCTGGTAAGAATGAATTGAATATTTCTATTTTCTACAATTAAATCTGTCACCACATCAATACAGTTAATCCCCAAGCTGTTTTCAAATTCATCGATCAGGATTACCGTGCCTTCGGGAGACAAGTACAGTTCGCTAATATGAATTAGCGTTTTCAGCATTCCTGAAGAAATATTATTTTGGAAAATCCAATTATTGACACCTTTTTCTTTGATTTGGAGTGGAAAATCAGGAATAGATGGATGATCTTTATCTTCCACTGCTTCTATTTTGACATCTTCCACTTGAGGAAAAATCTCGATAAATTTGTGCTTTATTTTATCAAAAATATCTGGATAAGGGCGAGCAATTAAAGCCAGCTTAAGAAGTATTGGCATATTACTTGCTTGAATACTATATAAGGGAATATTTTCTTTTGCAAGTCGAGATAAATCCCTTATAGCTATGCCAAAAATGCCATTAAATGACCTAGAATTATCGCTGTAAATAATTTTATTAAAACCCTGCTGAACGGGTGAAATATCTTCTTCTTGATTTAAAATTTCAACTACGCTTTGAAACGGCGATAATTTGGGAGTAGTCTGACCTTTGAATTGAATTTCATTAGGTGTTCTTTCTATTATTACATTTTTTTCTCTGGAGAGGTGTTCTCGAACAATTCTAAATTTGTTGGTTTCGTCTTCCTCATTAGGAATGATGGCAGGAACTTTTTGGGTTTCAAATTCGCCTTGCCAGCGGTACTCAACATTGTTTACTGTCGAAAATGCAACGTCCCACACTAAACCATTTAAGGAAGCACCATTAGCTATCTGTTGTAAATTCAAAATTCCTTGCAAAATTTGTGTTTTGCCGACACCAGATACCCCAACTAATAAAGCCAAATTGGAAAAATATATCGGCTCAAAACGCCACTCTAATTCATGATCCCAAAAAGCTATTCTTTTAATTTTCATTTCCCGCTCCCCTCAATCATCTGCGTACCTCAGCCTGCATCGGCGGTTAATAACTTCCATTATAAACCGATTTCCGTCCCATCTCCATCAATTCTACTATATGCTGAGCAAACGAGTACATAAATTGATCGCACTCAGTTTAACATGGCTGGGTGCTTATGGCGCACCTTACCCCCACAAATAGCATCAAAATTCCTCCCTCGCGTAAATCATATTTAAGCGACACGGCGCGGTGCATCAACCATCGGTGCAGTGCCAAACAAATGTCTGAGATAACTGCGACTGAGTTCGCGGTTCCAGCGCCGCAGACGCACCATCACTCGCGTGAATGTAAAAGTCAATTCCAACACCAAAGAAAGCTGTTTGAGACTGAGTGAAGTATTAAACACATCATTGCCGTGCGTGCGTTCAATCTGATGGTGTTTCAGCAAAGCAATCAGGTTTTTGGTAGAGCCTTTCAGTTGATTGAAGTAACTTTGGGAGAATGCCCAGCGGCTGAAACCCCAAAACTTAGCCAAATGATTGATCTCATCCTGTAAAGGCTGGGAAATTGCCTGTTGCAACGCTCCTGTGGAGTGTACCATCAACCATAAATAAACAGAAGTAGCTCCCCACTCGGTACTCAGGCGACTAATCACGTGTTTGTAGGTATCTTGCCAAGCGTCACCTGTGGATTGACAGCCATTAACAGAGTTGGGTTTAACTTGCAGTTTTTCTTCGGTCAACTGCTGGTAAATTTTCCTAAATGTCGGGCAATGTTGGCGTTCTTCTTTTTCCCAGACACCTATCTCTAGAATGTTGCCATTGGCATCAAAAATTCCTCCCATAAACCGCGCCATTTGCGGATAAATATGCTGTAAGTAACACCAACTTTCTCTACCGTAGCTGCGGATGGGAGCTTCAATTTCTGCCGCACTTGCCAAAATTTGTAAAAATATTTCTGGCTTGACACCAATAATTTGGTCGCGATTGATTCCTTGCCAATCTATGGGTTCCCAAGGGCGGGGATGCGGGGTGGAAAATTGCTGAGGTAGATCGGAAAGTCGATCGCTCAAAACTTCCAATGACATATAATGGTCGATGAGGGAGTTAATCCTGGCTCGACTTTGCAAGTAGCGAGGGTTTTGATACTGATTCCCAGCTAAATCAATTGTATACACATTACCAGTAGTTTTCATTGTTTCTGCCTGTTCGTAACTTTTACAGCTATTGTGCAAAAGGCATTTGGGAAGTCGCAATGAGTAACGTGCAGGCTGCTCAATTACTAGCAGTTGCCTTGACTGAGCCGAAGTCAGGTGAAACGGCATGAAGTAGGGTGAACTAAACAACAGATGATACGGCTAAGATGTGCCGAAGAGTAGCCTTCCTCCCATAAATCGTCTATACTTCAGTCTTGACCAATTCCATAAGTAGAAAGTTGGTGGTGCTGGCATGGCAACAATTTTTGATTTTTAGAACCGCGCAGCACGTCTATAGCAATCCTCGCATCATTTGTGAATTTCTTACTGATTCGCAGGGGGTTCGGCGAGGGTTGGGGTGGGGTAAAAAATTTACGACTCCTGCAAGGATTGCTATATAATGCGATTCATTCCGAATTTTTCTTGGCACCGCGCCACGCCAGAAAGAAATTTTATAGCCTCAAGTGTCAAGTCTTCTAGTGGTATTTGATGGCAACAGTTGTCGCAATTGCCGTAATTTCCTCTAAATAAATCCCCAAAATAATTTAACTGGATTGTGCAGCGGCTATCGCTGGATTCGGCAATCCTGGTTTCAACAGTGTCGGTAATTGAAAATACAAAGACTTGCCACTGCCCGTCGGCATGACAATCATCATATCCCGTTTTTGTAAAGCAGCTTCGACAATTTCCTGCTGCCCCGGGCTCAAAGAGTCATAGCCAAAAAAATGTTTGAGAACTTGTTCCAGGGACAGCGGCACAGAAGATGTTGGCGGATTAGAGGCTGACATTTGCAGTAGTTGTTTGTTGGATTCTACACTATTCCATGCTTTTGGAGAACAAATACACAGAGTGCGATCGCACAAAATTCGTTAAGCAGAGAAACCGATACTTTTAATCGGGGTTTAGACCGATAGTGATGGGTATCGATAGTGATGGGTTTGGGCCATCACATAAGTCACCCCCAAATGGAAAGCCGTTATCAACAGCAGAATTTTCCACTTTAGTTTAATCGATTACCTACCGAGGGTAAGCTCATCTAATTTGGTATAATATGAACTTGACAAATCCAACAATATCAGGATAAGTAACCTGGTATAATATGAACTTGACATTAGAGCAAGATAAGTGTGATAACAACAATACGGACGTTGAAAAACTCACAAAATTAAGTTTTATGTCTGAAGGATTTGATACTAAATCTGCCGAGGCAAAGACAAGTTTTCTTCCTCAGAGAAAGCCTACAGAAGGAGCATCCATTGGAGCTATTCAACAGAGCTTAGTGGAGCATTTTGGAGACATCAAAGACCCAAGAGTAGAGCGGACTAAGAAACATCAACTCACAGACATTTTGATAATTTCGATTCTCGCAGTCATAGCCGGAGCGCAAGGATGGGAAGACATAGAAGATTACGGGAGCAGTAAGCAACAGTGGTTACAAGAGTTTTTGGCATTACCCACTGGAATCCCCTCATATGACACCTTCCGACGGGTATTGGAGTTCATCAACCCAGAAGAATTGAATCGTTGTTTCTTGAGATGGGTAGAAACTCTGGTTACAAAGATGGGAGGAGAGATAATTCCCATAGATGGAAAGACGATAAAGGGCACTATCGCACAGAAATTCGTCCAGTCTGGTCTGTTCTAGTTGCTGCCATTGGTGTTCTTTACCAGCCTCGACTATGGGCAGGACTTCAGAGTGTTGTTATGGTTGTCCGGGTGCGTCATCTTTGGAATCAAACCACCCGTGAAGTTCAGTTTTATCTGACTTGTTTACACAGTGATGCTCAACTTTTAGGTCGAGGTATCCGAAAACATTGGGGGATTGAAAACCAGGCTCACTGGACACGCTTATTGTACTTTTGCAGAAGATTCTTGCGGCATTCGCTCTTTCCACAGTCCCCATAATTTTTCTCTCCTCCGTCGCATTGCTCTCAATGCCTTCAATCGCGAACCGACTTACAAACGTAGTCTCTGACAAAAAATGAAGCGGACGGGTATGGACAACAATTATATGATTCGAGTTTTCCGTTCTTGTTTCATTGACTCTACATTAGATTCCTCTGAGTCCTTATGTCAAGCCGGATTGAGAGGCTCTTACCCTGGGTTACATACCCAGACCCGATGGTCAATTAATTGCTTGAATTGCTGCTACAAATTAACAGCTATCAATATTTCTTTACAATGTTGGGAATCGGGACTTCACAAACAAGCGTCGAAAATTGAGGGTTTTTTGAATCCTGAACGTAAATTTTTGCGTAGATACACGTATACCGGGCAGAACATTAGCCTCTACAGCTTCACACAATCTTCATAATTATCCGTAACAATACGGTATGTTTATAAAGATTAGGTAAAGATTGCCCTTAAAGGTAGCCCAAATCACGATTCTGTAAGTTAAACTGGGAGCCAGCCAAAACCACACTTACGTAATCACCACAAAATCCTGAAAAACGCAACTTTATATATCCTAAAGGCGTTGAAGGGATGTCGTAACTAAGAGGTGTTAGTCGGATCTATCGACAAACAGTTTTTAAGCCAACTAAATTGCAACTCAACCAATAAAAATTTCTCATAACCGGGTTAGTTGTCATTCAAAAAAATTGTTTCATTTTTTTGACAGGGTAAGTTATGAAAAACCAATTTGGGGTTAAAAATCACATTTTTAAAACCCGAGAAGCCTTGGAAAATTTCCCGGCTATTCAGAAAATTTTCGAGGAAGTCGGTGCAGGACCGACAGTAGTGGCGAAATTAAATACAGCCTCTGAAATTTGCGAGTTTCAGCTCGGAGATGAAATCACTCACTATCAAACATCAGATAGCAACAATTTCGTTGAAAAAGAACAGAGCGATCGCAATTTTTATTTAGTTTGCGAGGGAAGAGTCAGACTGCTAGCGGTAGAAGCGTCTCAACAGCAGGAGATTTCGGCGGCGGTACTGGAAGTGGGAGCAATATTTGGGACAGATAACCGATTTATTGAAAGCGGACTGCCTTACAGAGCAATTGCGACCGGCCCTTGCCAAATCGCTCGAATTGCGGCCACCACAATGCAGCTTATTTTAGAAGAATTGCCGCAACTGCAACAGCACTTGCAGCAAGAATTTCAAGAGCGACAGCGGTTAATATTTTTCAAGACACAAACAGATTTGCGATCGCTCTCTCCCCACCAACAACAGCTTCTGTGGGCGCACTTACTTCCTTACATAGAAGAAAGCCGAATTCCCGCAGGAGTTTCCCTCGCTGACCATTGCCAAACCTCCAACAATCATTTTTGGCTCCGCAGCGGTCAAATTCAAGGTCAAGCACCGCCAATTATCGGCAGTAACTGGGAACATTCAGAGGTACAGAGCGACTGGATAGCGGTAACAGATCTGCTAATTTACCAGCTTAGCAGCGAACAGTGGGAAATCGCCCAAGCCACAATTAGTTCCGAAAGTAATTCCCGCCCTAAAATCATCCGCAAACCTCCAATTTTAAGCTTAGTAACGCCGCCCCAAAATGCCACATCTACCTCACAAACCGAGCCATCAAAATTAACCGCAGTTGCTCAGCAAAAACCCACAGCCGGAATCATCAGCTTTCCCAAACCCAAGCAGCGGCGATGGTTGAGCAGCAGACACCCATTCATTCAACAACAGAGTGCAGCAGATTGTGGAGCTACTTGCTTAGCGATGATTAGCGAATATTGGGGTAAAAAATTCAGCCTAAATTACTTGCGCGAATTGGCAGAAGTCGGCCGCAGTGGCGCGTCACTCAAGAGTCTGGCAAAAGCAGCGGAAAGGATGGGATTTCAAACCCGTCCCGTGCGAGCTTCTTTAACTCCGCTGCGAAATCAAAATCCCTGGATTGCTCACTGGCAAGGCAATCACTACGTGGCAGTTTACCGCTTTAAAAATCAACAGGTTTTAGTGGCTGATCCGGCTGCGGGCAAGCGGTGGATGAGCATTAAAAGTTTTACCGAAAATTGGACTGGGTACGCCCTAATTTTAGACCCGACAGCGGAACTATACCGCAATCATAGTGCCGAACATCAAGGCATCAAACTTAAAAATTTTGTTGGCATAGTCTGGCCCTACCGCGCTGCGATCGCCCAAATTCTGATCCTCTCCTTGTTGCTCCAAATATTCGGTCTAGTTACTCCCCTATTTACCCAAATAATTCTCGACCAAGTGGTTGTCAGCAAAAGCGTAGTAACTCTGCACGTTTTTGCGATCGGACTGCTGCTGTTTAGTGTTTGGCGAACGCTGTTGGGTGCAACGAGACAGTATTTGCTGGATTATTTGTCGAACCGCATTGACCTGACTTTAATTAGCGGCTTTATCAGTCACACTCTCAGTTTGCCGATCAAGTTTTTTGAATCTCGTCAGGTGGGCGATATCTTGACGCGGGTTCAGGAAAATCAAAAAATTCAGGCATTTTTGACTCGCCAAGCTATTACTGCTTGGTTGGATGCTTTGATGGCTGTAGTTTACATCGGACTGATGGTTTACTATAACTGGCGTCTGGCTTTGTTGGTGCTGGCGTTGATTCCGCCGATCGTGATTTTGACTTTAGTCGCAACTCCCTTTCTGCGAAAAGTGTCGCGGGAGGTTTTTACCGAAAGTGCTAAGCAAAATTCATCTTTGGTGGAAATGATTACTGGGGTGGCGACGGTTAAGGCAACTGCTGCTGAGCGAGAAATGCGCTGGCGCTGGGAAGACCAATTAACCTGCATGATTAATGCTAAATTTCGCGGGCAGAAGTTGGCGAATTCTTTGCAGGTGATCGGGGGTGGGATTAATACTTTGGGGAGTACGGCTTTGCTGTGGTACGGGGCAATGCTGGTGATTCAAGACGAGTTGACGATCGGTCAATTTGTTGCTTTTAATATGATGATTGGGAACGTGATTTCTCCTGTGCTTTCAGTGGTGGGACTGTGGGATGAGTTTCAAGAAGTGCTCGTTTCGATCGAGCGTTTGGATGATGTATTCTCTGCCCAACCTGAAGAAAGCCCTTACAAGCCAATGCTGGTGCTGCCTCGCATTCAGGGAAACGTCAAGTTTGACAATGTTTCTTTCCGTTATGCTCAGGATGAGGAACGTAATACGCTGCAAAATCTTTCCTTTGAGGTGCAAGCTGGAGAAACTGTGGCAATTGTCGGCCGCAGCGGTTCGGGTAAGAGCACTTTGGTAAAGCTGCTGCAAGGTTTCTATTATCCAGAAAAGGGGCGGCTGACAATTGACGGCCACGATATTCGGCACATTTCTTTGCAGTCGCTGCGAGTTCAGTTGGGTGTTGTTCCTCAAGATTGTTTCTTGTTTTCGGGAACGATTTTGGAAAATATTACGCTGTATAAAAACGGAAACGATGCTGCTTGTGCAAGCTTGGAACAGGTGATAGAAGTGGCGAAGCTAGCAGAAGCTCATGCTTTTATTCAAGATATGCCGCTGGGTTATCAAACTCCTGTGGGGGAAAGGGGAACGAGTTTGTCTGGGGGCCAGCGGCAGCGAATTGCGATCGCCCGCGCTCTTTTGGGCGATCCCCGGATTTTGGTTTTGGATGAAGCAACTTCTTCGCTGGATACCGAATCTGAGCGCAGGTTTCAGCAAAATCTCGCCCGCATTAGTCGCGATCGCACTGCGTTTATTATCGCTCATCGGTTGTCTACGGTGCGTAATGCCGATCGAATTTTGGTTCTAGACAAAGGCATTTTAGCCGAACAAGGCAACCACGACGAATTGATGGCTGAACGCGGACTTTACTATCACCTCGCTCAGCAACAACTCGATATTTAAGGAAGCAGGAAGTTCGGCAACGAGTAATGTACGAGATTGAATCGAGGTAACGGATTTTTGAATTTTCCCCTCTCAAATCTCAAATCGAATTTACTAATTACCGAGTCCCAATTTCCGATTGCCAATTACCAATTTCTAATTACCAATTTTTTAAAATTACAAGTGGGGAGTAAGGATAATGGTTTCACAAGATGAGCAAGAATTAGGCGCTGCTCCTAACGAAATAGGTGAAGTCTATGGGGGCGTAGCTTCAAGGCAAGAAAACGAAGCCCGAAAAAAAGACCGCTCTTTAGAAGTAGTCGAACCTCAAAAGCGATCCTCTCAAACTAATGACGGTATCAATATTGCCAAGTTACGCCAGCCTGAGGCGAATAATTGGTCTACTTCTTTGCACTCGGTACTCGACCAGCCACCAGTATCTTTTCCGCAGCGTTTGATATTAGGAGGAATGGTTTTTTCCGTAGCTTTTGGAGCGTGGGCTACTTTGGGAAAAATTGACGAGGTTGGTCATGCTCAGGGCAAATTAGTTCCCAAAGGCGCTGTTTACAAAATTCACCCGACGGAGACGGGAAAAATAATTAACCTCCCTATCAAAGAAGGTCAAAAAATCAAAGCTGGACAATTATTAGCCGAATTAGACCCGTCGAATGCCCAGAGCGAGGTGGAGCGTCTTGATAAAATTCTGGACGCTTATCGGATTCAATTGGTGCAAGAGATGAGTTCGATCGAGAGAACTCGACTGGAAGTTGAAGCGAGCCAAGCTATTGCTGCTGCAGACCAGCGGGGGGCTGAAGCTGCGATCGCCCGTGCTCGCGCTTCAGCCGCCACCACACAGTCTCAAATCGAGCAATTGCAAGCAGATTTAGTGTCTCAGCAAGGGCGCAAGCAACAGCTCAAACCTCTGGAAAAGCAGGCACAAACTCTGTTGTCGCAACTGCAAATTGATGTCACGTCTCAAGAGGCCAGGCGCGATCGCGTGAAACCGCTGCAAAATAAGAGTCAAGACTTGCTGACACAATTGCAAGCAAAAGTGGCGGCTCACAAAGAGCGGATAGCGCGGCTCAAACCTTTGGTAGATGAAGGAGCGCTGTCAAAAGACGTATTGTTTCAAGCTGAGGAAGCTCTGCGGGAAAGCGAAAATGCCGTGATTAGAAGCCAATTGGGGGAGACAACTCAGGCTGACGATCGCGCCTTTGAGGTTGAGCAAACCGTTCGGGACAGACAAAGTGCTGCGATCAGGAGTCAACTGTCTGATGCAACTGGGGTTAAGGAAAGGTTGTTTGAAGTCGAGCAAAATTTGCGCGATCGCAGTAGCGCCATTTCTAGAACCCAAGGTGAATTAGCCCAACAACTGGCAGAAGTCGATCGACTGCAAGCCGAAGCCGCCAGCAAACAAGCCGCAGCGCGCCAAACGCAGTTAGAAAAAGAGCAAAAAATTCAGCAGTTGGAAATAGAATTAAATCAAGTCAAATCCAAAATTGCTGAAACCCAAACCCTGCTCGATCAAGCAAAAAATAAGCTCAAACAAAGATTTCTCTACGCACCCGTAAGCGGAGTGATTTCCGCACTCAACATTCACAACACCGGCGAAGTAGTTCAACCGGGTCAAACTATTGCAGAAATGACTCCGAATCAGGCTCCTCTGGTGCTGGAAGTCAGTTTGCCGAACCGAGAAGCGGGATTTGTCAAAACCGGAATGCCGGTGCAAGTCAAATTCGATGCTTTTCCTTATCAAAATTACGGCGTGATTCCGGGAAAAGTTTTATCTATTTCGCCCGATGCCAAAACTGACGAGCGATTGGGTGTTTTCTACCTGGTGGAAGTGAGTATCGATCGAGACTCAGTGAAAGCCCAAAATCAAACCTGGAAACTCAAAGCTGGCCAGACAGCTACTGCAGAAATTGTCATCCGCCAGCGCAGCATAGCCGACGTTTTGCTTGACCCTCTCAAGCAGCTACAAAAAGGCGGCATGAGTTTGTAGAACTTAGTTAAGTGGTTGTTGTCTTTTGTCACTCTATATACACAAAACAGGATAAAATAATGAATTCGCAATTCCACAATTCTGCCAAGCATTCCCAAGTTGGAATCAAACCAGAACAATTGGATGAGATAATTTCAGCCATCCTGGCAGGAAAGTATTCTTGGGCTTGTTTTTTACTTTTGCGGTCCACGGGTTACAACCCCCTCGACTATATCCCTTACCGTACTTCCAACCGTTTGCTTAAGGAAAACAGTCAAATCAGCAAGTCGAGTAAATCCGAAACTAAGCCTGCATTGGGCAGAATTGCTGATTTAGATTATGTGGAAGTGGTTAGGGAAAAACGAGCCGGAGTTCGAGGGGGTTATGTAACTGAGGCTTTTAGCGAGTTGCACTCAGATACCAGAGGTTTTGGACTTGAAGTCAAGGAAGGGCAATATCTCTCGATGCCGAAGGTTGAGTATTTGCCAATTCCAAGTCAAGGATTTTGTGCTGGCTTTAAGAGGCGCTGGTTTAATTGGGCGGGTAAGTAATTTAGTCGATTGACCGACAACCCGATTGCGGGCGTTGGGTGTACCAATTTTTTGGTTGACTCACCGCGGGCGATCGGGTTTTTCAGTAGGCACACAACATTAGGAGTGGATGCTATTAAATTATTATCCCCAAAATAAGTCCTGATTAAAATTAAAAATGCCAAAATGGCAACACCCACTAAATATCTTGATTTATTATGGTAAAAACTGAACTTGTGGGAATCACAAACACATAATATTATGGCAAATACTCTATTTTTACAACCAAGTTATCCCTTTGATAATCCTAACCCTAACTATGCTCGTGCTACAGGAGGGGCTGTTTTTTCCCACTATAGTCAAACGGCTTCAGGAACTTTGACTGCCACCGAGGCAGATACGTTAGTCAAAGGTGGGGTATCTGCTGCTATTGCTGATGCCCAAGCTGTTTTTAGCAATGACCAAAGTTTCTCTGCTCTCTTTACTGACAGTGCTGTAATTGCTCTTGGCACAGCTCAGGGAAGTTCTAGTAGTGAAGCGAAAGTAATTGCTAGTTTTTCTGTATCAAAAAATCAAACTTTCTCTTTCGATTTTGCAGCCGAGTTACAGATACAAGCAAAAGAAATTGATAATCCTAATGCTGAATATAACTGGGCTAAGGGTAAAACATCTTTCATTGTGTTAGACACCTCCGATGCCAAAAAGCCGAAAGTATTAGATTATTTTGGCATAAACGGGAAGTTAATCTCTTCTGACCAAATCGGCGATCTGAAGTTGGGTTCTAGCCGCAACGTTACCATTACTAATCAGCAGAAAAATACTGATATTGATGGCAACAATGGCATAGATTTGGTCACAAACGCGGCTATTGGCAGTTATCAGAGGCAGTTTAACCGCAATCTCAACATCACCATAGTGGAACTGAATACCAGTGACACTAAATTTAAGCAAGATACTTTAATCGGAAAACTGGGTTCAGATGTCATCTATGGTACAATTTGGAATGATAAAATAGATGGAACTAAAGACGCAGACGGAAAAAAAACTAAAGGCGAAGATGGCGATCGTCAACTAAAAGGAACCAACAGCGCAGACAAAATATATGGCAGCCTGGGAGACGATCAAATCACTGGAGAAGGAGGCGATGATATCCTTGAAGGCAGTTCAGGCAATGATCGGTTGGACGGTGGTGACGGAAATGATAAACTTTATGGCAGCGATGGTAATGATACCCTGAGTGCTGGTGCAGGTAATGATACGTTGGTTGGTGGTGTTGGCAATGATGTGATGAGGGGCAATGAGGGCAACGATTTCTTTCTGTTCCACAATCGTGATAGCTTGCTCCTAGGGGAGTTAGATATTATCAAGAACTTCAAAGCTGATAAAGATCAGATTGGATTGCAGGGATGGGGTACGATTAATGCCTCAGATTTGTTGGGGGGGAGCGCGACATCACCATTCCAGATCAGCGATACCCAAGATGGTACTCTTTTAAGTTCTAGTTCTGGTGGAAAAGTTCTCTTGGAAGGTGTGAAATTAACTCAACTCAGTGCCAAGAATTTCATGTTTTCTTAAAGAGGCATCCAAATGAGGGGCTTTTGCCAACAGAGTGCTTCTGTCCTAGAATGAAATTAACAGCCAAAATAGAGGGCTTCCTCAGCTAGGAAGCCCTCTATTTTGATCGCTGTCAATTCCGGTGACTAACTTAATATTTCGACCATTTAGCCAAAAATCACAGTATCTCCGTTGGCAGCACTAAAGCCTGTACTGCCAGCAGTCTTGTAGACCGTATTGAAGCCCTCGCTGATGTAGTTACCCCAAACATCAGGGCCGGTTCCACTAGAGGATGTGAGTCGGTTGGAGATCATGGTGCTGTTTCCAACTCTGGCTGTGCCGAGGTTGTAAATTCCACCACCGTTGGCTGCCCTGTTCCCAGAGACCAAGCTATTGGCTCTCAGGGTTAGGGTAGCGCCTGTGTCATTATAGATACCGCCACCTTGTCCTGCTGTGGAATTGTTCAGGATGCTGGTGTTCGTTATATTGGCAGTTCCGCCATTAAACACACCACCGGCAGCGCCACCACTACTCGTTCCCTTGTTGCCTCGAATCAGCGTGTTGTCCAGAGAAACTATTGTGCCGAAGTTGGAAATACCGCCACCGAGGATACCTGCGGTGCCATCGTTAATCAGACTGGTAGTCACAGTTACAGTGGCTCCACCACTGTTATGGATGCCACCCCCGAAGCGTCCCGCCGTATTCTTGGAGAATGTATCGTTGTCTACTGTCAGGGAAGCACCACCAGCATTGTAAATTCCACCTCCGTCAGATTGTGCCTGGTTGGTGTTAAAGGTGCTGTTTCTTGCCTCCAGACCACCCAGGTTGTAAATTCCACCACCTTGAGCAGAGGTCGCAATGTTGTTGTTAAAGGTGCCACCGTTCACCAACATACCGCCATAATAGTTGTATATCCCACCGCCAGCTTGTGCAACGTTATTGTTAAGCGTACTGTTGAAGAGTCCTAGAGAACCGCCATAGTTGAAAATACCACCACCAACATCAGAAGCCTTGCCGTTAGCAATGGTGACTCCTACAATGGTTGCATTTACGTTGGGGTCTACCTGAAACACGCGGCTAGCATTATTGCCACTAATCGTGAGCAGACTTGCCCCCCCACCATTAATCGTGACATCGCCGCTGATTTGCAGTTGCCCACCTGTCAGGGTAATGGTATCTGGAGTAGTATCAGCCATCACTCCTGTAAAGTTGATCGTATCAGCACCAGCACCGGCATTGCCATCCAAAATTGCCTGACGCAATGAGCCAGCACCACTGTCATTGGTATTGGTCACTGAAAACGTTGCCAGCGCGTGATTGTAACCTTCCTGTGCCCAGGATTGCAAAATGTCAGGGTTTTCTATCGCCCCAGTCGAAAATTCCAAGTTCCAGTTTCCCTTCACAGATGCGCTACCTGTCAGGTCTTTAGAAGCTCCTACATCGGCTCCAGTTAACTGGTCAATTTCTTGCACAAAGTCTTGCCCCGCTGTACTAGCTGCCAGATTGCAGCCATAAAGCAGAATGTCCGCATCTTCGGTTAGGGCTCCTCTCCAATTGGTCAGCTCATCGGCATAGTTACCCAAGTTATTTAGATTGATATCTGTCGCTCCGAGTTGTAAATGCCCATCGCTACCATGAGAGAAGATAGACAAACTCTTAATACCACTGAGACCTGATAGAACTTGGGTAATCTGAGTTATTTCATCTTGTAATGGATCGAGTACCCATATATCTGTGTTCTGCACACCCTTAACTAAGTCTTGATAGTCATCAACAGTGGAGTCAATGAAAGCAATGTTGGAAGACTTAGAAGTTTGTCTAAGGGTGCTGAACTGCTCCTCTCCAGTTCCCCCTAAATAAGCAATCGCACTGGAGGTCGCGGGAATACCAGAAAGTGCTGAATTGTCAGCAGAACGCCATATTTCCATATATACTGATTCCTCTTTGATCAGAATTTTACTGATTGTTTATTGAATTTTATGAAATCTCCAATTTAAGTAGTAAGATATCGGGATAAATGTCCCTACTCTGAGTTTCACAAACCAAAATCAAATGGCAGACCGGATTTTATGTAATTTCAAACCGTTGCTAATTATAAACAGATAACAAAATTTTAATTTTTGTTATCTGTTTAGAGTGAAATTGAATGCTTGAAGGGTCATAGATAACATTCACCTAAGTGCCATTACCTATAACCAGTAAGCT
Organism: Microcoleus sp. S13C4; assembly: GCF_036700865.1. Lineage (NCBI taxonomy): Bacteria > Bacillati > Cyanobacteriota > Cyanophyceae > Oscillatoriales > Microcoleaceae > Microcoleus > Microcoleus sp. S13C4. The sequence continues at coordinate 31,636 of NZ_JAUBPS010000027.1, read as the reverse complement.
TATTAATGAACGCCATTGATCACAGCAACGGAAGTGCTGCCAGAGAAAGAACCACCCAAGTAATCCGCTACAGCCAGGGTATCAGCTTTTGTGTAGCTGTAAGTAGGGAACCAAGTGTTATTATTGGCTACACCTTTAGCACCAGCAGCAGCACTGTTGCTGTAGGTTTTTGGGCTGTTGACAGATGTCGAGAATGTATTTGTGGTGTTGAAGTTGATAGAAACGCTATCATATTCGCTGAAACCACCTTGAACGGCAGTAGATTCTGAAACGACTTCCAAGTAATTCAGGTCAGAAATAATCATGGTCTTGCTCCTTGTTAAAATGAGTGAGTTGTTGTTTTCCCGTCACCTAACTTAGCTTGCTTTGTGGTATTTGTGTGGCCATTTTGGCAGAAGCTTTTTTCGGTAACAATTTGATTTTTATCTCATCAATTTATCAAATTCTAACAATGATTGTGTTGCCAATTTGGCAGAAATATTTTCTGTTTTGGCTGAACAACTTTGTTTCCTTCGATGTCCTTAAGATAGCTAGGCTTTTCCCACCTGTGTTGCCAATTTGGCAGATTTATGATTTTTTTTTGAGATTAAGTGCGAGCCGGGGTTCGCCCTGCACCCCCGATGACTCCGCATCCATTGGATGCAACCATATCCCACAGCAACTCTATAATTTCAAACAAATCTGCCAAATTGGCAACACAGCTCTAATGAGTCCAGATATATTTAGATACATCGAAAGGAAGGTGCTGTTTAAATTTAAACAGACATTTTGAGGGTGATGGTGATGGCTAAATCAAATGCCATTGGCAAGCAATGCCGATCGCCATCGCCCAGATTGGGTTTGTAACAGTTTTGTTCCACCCTAATTTAGGGATGGTTCAAGGTTCATTTATTAAAAACATTTCAGTCTTTAATCTGAAGGCAAGACCAATTGTTTCACAGTCTTCAAAATCATACATTTTTATTTGAAATTGGCAGTGTCTCTATTCACGCAACTGCTTTTCGTCTTTATAGATAAAAGGAGAGCAATCGCGATGCCGACCTTAGATTCACTAGCTGCTGATCCCTTAAATACTGTGGGAAATAGCAATAGTTTAAGCACCTTAAATTCGCTGACAAATAACCCTGGTGCCGGCAGCAGCAGTTCCAGCAAATCTAGTGCCTTCGTAGATAACAGCGGCGCCGGCAGCACCAGCAGTGCGACAGCCACTTCCCCTACAGGAAGCAGTACCAGCACTGAGACAACCTACGCTGCAGGAGCTACCTCTAGCAGCGGGAGCGCAGAAGCTTCCACTTCTTCTGTTGCTCCTCCGACCTACGACAGCAACGGCGGCGAACAGTGGCTGGGAACCAGCGATAGCGATGTCATTATTTGCGGTAGCGGGAGCGATCAAATTTTTGCAGGAAGCGGCGACGATATTGTCATAGGTAACAGAGGTGACGATGCGATCGATGGAGCCGATGAAAACGACACTTTGCGGGGAGGAAAAGGTCAGGATTTGCTGATGGGCTGCAACGGCGACGATTTTCTTTGTGGCGACTTCGACGCTGATACATTGATTGGAGGTAGCGGCGCTGATACCTTTGCATTTAGACCCGAAACAGCAAGTGCAGCAGCTAATCCATTGTTAGCAGATCGAGTCGTTGATTTCAATCCCGCTCAAGGCGATAAAATTGAGCTGATAGGGGGAATTTCGGTAACAGACTTGACACTCGTCGCGTTTGATACGGATGGTGACGGTACGGCCGACGCCACTCTGGTCAAGTTTAGTTCCAATAATGGCGATCGAATTTTAGCTGTTGTTTTGGGAACAGTTAACGCAGCGGGTGCAACAACTTTGAGCAATGCTAATTTTATTAGTTTGCCAAATGACATCTTGTAGCTAACCATTAACCGTTAACACCAACTACCCAGCAGGAAGCGTCCGGGGATGAAGTTAATAAATTTATATAGGTTGAGATAGAAAGATGAAAGACTTTTACGAGCCATTGATTGAATCAAGTGAAATCATCGAACAACTCAGACAAGAGATGCAATTAAAAACCTTTAGTCAAAAGGTTTTGCAGAAAAAAGTTATTGAGAAAGCCGCCCGCGAACGGGGGTTAACTGTGACTCCCGACGAAATTCAAGCTGTGGGCGACCAACTCCGCCGCGAGAAGCGTTTGGAGAAAGCGGCGGATACGATTGCTTGGCTGGTCGATCAGATGATTTCTGTAGAAGATTTAGAGGCAGGGATTCGCGATCGGCTCCTCATGCAAAAACTAGCCGAACACTTGTTTAGCAAAGAAGTAGAAAAGATTTTTGTTCAAAACAAATTGCAATTCGACCAAATAATTCTTTATCAAATAGTTGTTGCCAACCCGCAGCTTGCTCAGGAACTATTTTATCAAATTCAAGAAGGAGAAATCAGCTTTTTTGATGCCGCTCACCTTTACGATATTGACGAAAATCGTCGGCATTTATGCGGTTGCGAAGGCAAAGTTTATCGGTGGGGTTTAAAACCAGACATAGCCGTCGCCGTATTTAGCGCTCAACCCGGAGAAGTGATTCGTCCAATTGAAACAGAGCTAGGACATCACTTGTTCCTGGTTGAAAAGTTTCTCCCGGCGGAATTAACCCCTGAACGGTATCAAGAAATATTGCACAATCTGTTTAAGGAATGGTTGGCTAATGAGCTCAACTATTTATTGTACACTTCTAAAGCGTAGAAACATAATTTCTCGCCCTCAAAAACCCATATATATAATTTTGCCTCAACCACATACAATGCTAAAATTTAGGGTGCTTCTGGGTGAACAGAGAGACCTAATATCGCTTCCGGCTGCATCAATATTATTCAATCATTGGGGCGGTGCGTGAGCGTAAATAGTCTCATGCGTGTGGATTTTAATATTGCTCCCTCTCACGCACTCTACTACTTAGATAAAAAGTGGTTTTACGAGGTGCTTATAGCTCAATAAGGTTCAGTTAAAAATGTAATTGATCGCGCCTTCGCCGCTCAAAAAAATAGAGAACTGAAGAAAGTCTCGGTGATTGCTTGGGGGTTTCTTAGTAACGTCCCCAATGCGCGAAAAATAGCGAACAATGACACACTTAGCTAACCCAATTTTACTGACTTATAGCGCTCTTAAAATTACTTTTTAAATTTGAGTTTTGCCAACCCCATATAGGCCAGCTAGCAAAGCCCAATGGAAAAAATGTATCGGTTAAAAACGCTCCTCTAATATATTATCCCAAAAAGCTACTTTTTAAATTATCATTTTTCCCTCCTATCTATTAATTATCTGCGTCCATCAGCGTTCCTCTGCCTACCTCTGCGGTTAAAAACCTACATAATTTTGCCGCCACCAAGCGCGCACAAACTTAATTTCCTCAAACGTATAACGTTCTTCCAAAAAATCATAAATGGCTCTCAGTTTCTCATCCCCCATAACTTCAAGAGCGTACACTATCGCCTGCTGGCGTTCCGATTCAACCAATAAATTTATATCAACTTCCCTGCCCATTTCCATCAATTCTATCAGATGCCCCGAAATAGTATTAGGACTCATCCCCCGCGCATTGGCTATTCCTTGAACTGTCAAACCTTGTCGGTATAATTCCCAGGTTTGCATCTGCGAATAAGACGCAACGTTGGAAAGATTGGGAAGATTAGCGACCTCAGAAGATGCAGCACCACTTGACAATCCTTGTTCTTGGCAAAAATTGCGAATAGCCTCCAAGAAAACCTTACCGTACTTATCTCGCTTGTTGCTGCCAACGCCGTAAACATCCTCAAATTCTCTGAGGTTTTGCGGGCGTTTTTCTGCCATGTCTCGCAAGCTTTTATCTGCAAAAACTACGTAAGGAGGCACAAATTGTTCGTCAGCAATTTGTTTGCGTAGCGTCCGCAGTATGGTAAATAAACCTTCGACTTCTACTGCCAAAGACCGAACTTTCCCCTGTACTTCCCGCTGCGGTTCAATGGCGATTTCAACTGTGCGCTGACGTTTCATGATTTCCCAACTTTTTTCATTCAGTTTCAAAATGGGAAAGCCGTCTGTTTTTTCGTCTAAAAAACCTTGATTTAACAGCGAACGACTCAACTTTTTCCATTCATCAGCACTTCTATCTTTGCCAATTCCGTAAGTAGAAAGTTGGTGGTGCTGGTATTGCAATATTTTTTGATTTTTTGAACCGCGCAGCACATCAATAATATGATTCATGCCGAATTTTTCTTGGCATCGGGCGACGCAAGAAAGAAATTTCATTGCCTCAATCGTCCAATCTTCGACTGGTTTTTGGTTGCAACAGTTATCGCAAGTACCGCAGTTTCCGGGGAAGGAATCGCCAAAGTAACTTAACTGGATTGTGCGACGGCAATCGCTGGATTCTGCATAGTTGATTACTCGGCGCAACTGTTGGCGGGCAATTCGTTGTTCTTGGGGGTCGGGTTTTTGCTCGATGATGTAGTCGATGGTTTTGACATCGCCGTAGCCGAAAAATAAGCTGCAATGGGCTGGTTCGTTGTCTCGGCCTGCGCGGCCGGATTCTTGATAGTATCCTTCGAGATTCTTGGGCAAGTCGTAGTGAATTACAAACCGCACGTCGGGTTTGTTAATTCCCATACCGAAGGCAACTGTTGCTACCATTACTTGCACGTCGTCGCGAATGAAGCGGGTTTGATTGGTTGTGCGATCGACATCGTTCATGCCAGCGTGGTATGGTAAGGCTTGGATGCCGCTTTGTTGCAATTTTGAGGCAACGTCGTCAACTTTTTTGCGGCTGAGGCAATAGATAATTCCCGAACCGCCTTTTTTTTTGATGATTTGCAAAACTTCGGCAAAACTGTGCTTGGTTTTGGGGCGGACTTCGTAGTATAAATTGGGGCGGTTGAAGCTGGCGACGTGGATGTAGGGATTTCGCAGAGTTAGCTGCTGGATGATGTCTTGGCGGACGCGCTCGGTGGCGGTGGCGGTTAGTCCCATAATGGGAATGTCGGGATATCGATCGCGCACTCGTTGCATTTGCCTGTATTCTGGTCGAAAGTCGTGCCCCCATTCCGAAACGCAGTGGGCTTCGTCGATCGCAAATGCCGAAATTCCTAACTTATTTGCTACTATATCTAAAAACGGTAAAAATCTCTCACCGAGCAAGCGTTCGGGTGCAACGTAGAGCAATTTAATCTTACCTTCGAGAATTGCTGTTTCGCGCGATCGCGTTTCCTGAGAGCTCAAAGTGCTATTGAGAAAAGTCGCCCCAATTCCATTATCCTGCAAAGCTTCCACCTGGTCTTGCATCAGAGCAATTAACGGCGACACAACCACTGTCAATCCCGGTTTCAACAGTGCCGGTAATTGAAAACACAAAGACTTGCCACCGCCTGTCGGCATGACAATCATCATATCCCGTTTTTGTAAAGCAGCTTCGACAATTTCCTGCTGCCCCGGGCGGAAAGAGTCATAGCCAAAAAAATGTTTGAGAGCTTGTTCCAGGGACAGCGGCACAGAAGATATGGGCGGATTCGACGCTGACATTTGCAGTAGTTGGTTGTTGGCTTCTCAACTATTCTATGCCTTTTGAGCACAAATACAGTTACAATAATTGAGAATCTCAATTTAAGCAGAGAAACTGATGCCGAAAGCAATTTGGAATGGTGCCGTTTTGGCCGAGAGCGACAAGTGCGAAATTGTAGACAATAACTATTATTTCCCCGCCGATGCCATCAACCGTGAGTATTTCAAGGACAGCAGCACTCACACTACTTGCGGTTGGAAAGGTGTTGCTAGTTACTACAGTGTCGAAGTCGGCGGACAAGTTAATAAAGATGCTGCTTGGTACTATCCTACTCCGAAAGAAGCTGCTAAAAATATTGCCGGATATATTGCTTTTTGGAAAGGAGTTAAGGTAGAGGCTTAAAGCAGTTTTGACTTAAAATTTTGGGGCGGATTTTGTGCTAATTAGCCACAAAACCCGCCCCTTTAAAATTTAATCTTTTTCCCAAACGGCGACAGCTTCCCATCCCAAACCGCGACGAACAACAATCGGTTCGCTTTCTGTCAAATCGAGAATGGTAGAAACTTGATATCCCGGATCGGAACCGTCATCGACAATGACATCCACTAACTTTGAAAAACTGTCAAATAGTTCAGCTTTGCCAAAGCTTTCTGTTGTTGCTGCAGGCACTGGTGCTTTACCTTCATCGTCCGTGGTAATGTGAGCAGATGTTGAAATAATTGGATTTCCCAAAGCTTCCACCAGTGTAAAACAAAGCGGGTGGTCGGGAACGCGAATTCCCGTGGTTTTGCGTTTTGGGTTCATTACCAACCGTGGCACTAACTTGGTAGCTGGCAGCAGAAATGTGTAAGATCCGGGAATTAATCGCTTGATAATTCTGTATGCTTCATCGCTGACGGCAGCGTAGTCGGTGATATTTGACAGAGACGAACACAAGAACGTTAAAGGCTTATCATTGGATAGTTGCTTGATCTTCCTGACTCGTTCTACAGCAGACTTGGAGTTGATATCGCAGCCGATCGCGTAAACTGTATCAGTCGGATAAAGCATCACTGCCCCATCTTTCAGAGCTTTTTTAATTTTCTCGATCCGGTCTCTTTGGGGTGCAACTGGATGCACTTCGTAAATAGTTGCCATGTTAAGATATTGCAGGCTAAGTGGGCGATCGAAATATCGAGTGAAACAATCAATGCGAAAAATTAATTGTTAACAATGAATAAAATAGCTTATTTTGACTGTCCCACCGGCATTGCTGGCGATATGTGCATCGGAGCTCTCGTCCACGCCGGCGTTCCTTTAGAATACCTAATCGAAAAACTCAATTTGCTCGGCATTTCGACAGAGTACCAGTTGCGGACGGAATTAGTCCACCGGAATACTCAACAAGCAACTAAATTTTATGTGGATTTAGCTGCGGATTTGTCGTTAAAACCAGAAAATCCCGCTACCGAACTCGATCCCTCGCAAACGGAATCCCCGACTTTCGACGCCCGCCACCACCATCATCACGGTGAGGAACATTCTCACAGTCACGGGGAAGAAGATGCAGAAATTAGCGACACTCATCACCGCCACTTGCCCGAAATTGAGCAGATCATCGTCTCTGCAAAATTGCCTCCGCGCGTGGAAGCCTGGAGTTTGGCCGTATTTGGCAAATTAGCAGAGGCAGAAGCTGCCGTACACGGTATCCCCCCAAGCGAGGTTCACTTTCACGAGGTGGGGGCGACGGATGCAATTATTGATATTGTGGGTACTTGTTTGGGTTTGGATTGGTTAGATATTCAGGAGTTTTACTTTTCGGCGATGCCGACTGGTGGGGGTACGGTGAAGGCTGCCCACGGTAAGTTAGCGGTGCCGACACCAGCGGTGATGCGGTTGTGGGAAACGCACCGAGTCCCGGTTTATAGCAACGGGCTCGATCGCGAATTGTGTACTCCTACGGGAACTGCGATCGCCTGTACTCTCGCCTCCGCTTTCGGCCCGCCACCGCCGATGCAAATTCAGGCGATCGGTTTGGGTGCAGGTTCTCGGATGCTGGCAATTCCTAATATTTTGCGCCTCTGGATTGGGGAGAAGGCAGAAGTCAGAAGTCAGAAGGAAGAGGGAAGAGGGAAGAAGGAAGAAGGAATAGGGGAGAAGGAAGTATTTAACCAATTCCCAATGCCCAATTCGATAGAAACTATTACGGTACTGGAAACGCAAATTGATGATTTGAGTCCGCAGGCGATCGGCTATGTTTTTGATGCTTTGTTTGCCGCCGGAGCTCTGGATGTTTTTACTGCCCCAATTGTGATGAAGAAGTCGCGGCTGGGGGTTTTGTTAACTGCGATTTGTCATCCAGAATTTCAGGATGCTTGCGAAGCTGTGATCTTTCGCGAGACTACTACTCTGGGAATTAGGCGATCGACTCAACAGAGAACTATTTTGCACCGGGAAATCCAGATAGTTCAAACAGAATACGGCGAAGTGCAAATAAAAGTTGCGAAGTCTGGACAAACGATTGTTAACGTGCAGCCGGAATACGAAGATTGCGCGGAAATTGCCAGACTTAAAAATATTAGCTGGCGCGAAGTTCACCGTTTGGCGCTGCAAAGTTGGTACGATCGCACTTAATAAATCACCAAGGCTTAAGCTTTCAATAAGCTAAGTTTGTTTGTCATCATTTCTTGCTCAGCATTTTGGAGTAAGCGTTCTCTGACATACTCGACGATCGCAGGCTGTAGCGTTAAACTTGTCGATGCGGTATTGTCGGGCGATCGCCGATCTTCAATGAGCGATCGTTCAGCCAGCCCCTCCAATGCTTCCATCAGTTGCCTTGCAGAAACTTTGGGCAAAATTTCAGCTTTTAACTTCGCAGGAGTCGCTCCTTCTTGGTTAATTGCCAGCCAGTACATAATTTTTTGTTGCAGGGGAGATAAGCGATCGAACTGGTGATCGAGCAAATCCCACAAATCGCTAAAAACAGTATTTCCTTGCACTAAAAATGCGTGAATATCACCACCAAAAAGTGTTTTAATACTCGTTGCAGCAAGTTTGAGGGCGAGGGGATTGCCACCAAAGTAGTTGACAATATCTTGACACTGCAATAGCGTTGCCTTTAATCCTTTGGCCGCGAGGATTTGCTGGCATACTGGCGGTGAAACTCCGAAGAGTTTGAGCGATCGCACTGGTAAATTTTCCCCCGATCGCACAGCAAACCCGCCCGGTTGTTCTCTTCCGGTTAAAATCACACAACTTTGGTGCGGTTCGTCAGCAATGCGCGCCAATAACTGTCGGTAATCTTCATACCCTTGTTGATATTGTCCGCTGCGATTTCCCCCTTGCAAAATCGACTCCAGATTGTCGAAAATTAACAAACAGCGTTTTTGCCGCAACTGTTCCATGAGAGCATCAATAGAGTTATTTGTTGTCGCTTCTGAACCAGTTAAAATCGGTAAAATATTGCTGAGGATAACATCTAATGGCGGTGCTTGCTGCAAACTCCGCCAGATCGCGAATTCAAACTGAGATTGAATTTGCTGGGCGAGTTTGACAGACAGAGAAGTTTTGCCGATACCGCCAATTCCAAAAATACCGATCAGACGAGTAGAATTGCCGCTAATCCAAGTTTCTAAAGTTTCCAGTTCCTGTTGCCGGTTGTAAAATTGGGAAACATCGATCGCTTCTCCCCAATCTTGAGTGCTGCTATCTGCTTCGCTAGCGTGGAAGATGCCCGCACTGCAATGCTGGTAGCGGCGCAAGACTGCTTGAAGATTTTGCTTGGAGATTTTTTCGCCGATGATGTGAGAGAGATTTCGCCACAAATGCGAACCGATGTGTTTAATATAATCGTGTTCGTAAGCTAAGCGATCGGCTATCTCTTGATAAGAGTGTCCCTCCCAAGTTTCCAGAAAGATGCGGGATTGAATGTCATTGAGTTTTTGCTTTTTGTTTGCGGATTGTAACAGACTATCAACTAGGGCGATCGCCTCTTGTCCTTTCATAGCTTGCCAATTTGACCTATTCAGTAAATTTACTGATGTTTCATGAGTGGGAGTTGCTTTTCAGGAAAGAAAACAAATTTACACAATTGAGCGAAATCAATAGGGCTACAAGCCCCAGGTACAGGCTGTGAAGTCAATTTTATTATCTAACTAAAATTTAACATCTAAAATCGATTGACTGCTAGCAGCCTTTAAGGGAATTTACGTAAGTTTACAAAAAGTTGTCACTTTTTCTCACCGGCAGGGCGATCGAGAGTGGGTTATTCTTTGAGTTAAGGCAGAGCACAACCTATTCAAACTGTTCAGGGTTAAACAGCAGATGTGCGGGATAAGCCGATCGGGAAGAGTATTGTACTGCAACTGCGGGACAATTATAAGTTAGACCGCTGGGTTATTTGTTTGGGCGTAACCGAGAGGTTAAGGGTTGAGTGAGATCGCCAAATGTGCAAAGTTTTAGTGAAGCCCGTAGATTTACGGTAATTTTTCCGGTTAGCCATAAATGAGTCTCGTACTCTTTACTAAACGAATTGTTAGACCTCACGCAGCCCGCCTCCAGGGTGAAAGCTCTTCTGTCGTCGATGAGTTATATGCTCAGTGACAATCTTATTTCTGAGAACAACCCAAGGAGTTGTTTGCAAATATGTGGGAGGTAATGTGGAAGTGACTGCACAAAAAATTAGATTGTGTATTTTGGTTTTTTTCCTAATCCTAGGGCAAGTTCTCATGTTTCCAACTAGTACTTATGCACAGAATCAAAGTGGTGATTACTTTAGAGAAACACTCCCAGTTTATCCATCCCAGCCAGACTATGTTATCAGCACATGGCGCGTCATAACCTCTAGCGGTCTTAACTGTCGAAGTAATTCTGGAACAGAATTTGATGTTGTTAAGGTTTTGACATTTAGAGAAACTTTTCAAGTGAAAACATCTGAAGGTAGAGATCAGCATAATAATCCTACTAAATTAGATAACCGAGGCTTACCATGGTTTATGGTTACTGACTCTTCCAGATATTCTCGAGGTAAAGTCGAATGTTTCGCTAGAGCAAATAGTCGGTACATTGAACCCGTTATCCCTACTGCAAGCCGATAAAGTTAGTCATTAAAGAATCTCAGTTATTTATGAATGTGTAGTAGCTGAACAGTTGATTGTGAGAACTTCAATCCTAATCGCATCTAACGTTTCTGTACAAAACAAGAAGGTTTCCATATGTCTCCTACAGATGTCAAATTTTCACAGATTTCTGGTGTAGCAGTTCACTACGACAGAGACCGACCAGAAGACTACGGAACTCGTGGACGATCGCTTCAGTTTTTTGCTGAACAACAATTCTACGATGAGCTAGAGCTATGCTTTGATGAATTGTGGACAATTTGCCCATTGGGGAAACCCGAAGTTATTGCATCTGCTGGTACATTTGTTCCTGAAAACCCAGGGCTACATGGTGATGGACGTGCCTTTGATCTAGACGGGATATTCTGGTCGAACCGCAGTTTTGTAACATTTGACGATGGGTTCCGAGGCGGGGACAAAAAGTTTTATTTCGGCATTAATGCTGTGTTCCAAAAACATTTTGGTGTAGTGCTCAATTACCTTTTCAATACCGATCATCGAGATCATTTCCACATTGACGATAGCTCGCCAGTTGGATTTGATTCAGGTGCACGCAACAAAGTGACTTTTGTTCAAGGTGCTTTAGTTCATGTAATGGGTATTTCCATAGGGTCGGGTAATTTACCTGACCCAGATGATATTGACGGTGATTATGGTCCCAATACAGACCGAGGCGTTAGCCAAGCTTTATCCGCCTTAAGTATTAGTGGCAGCCTACGATCTAAGAGTGTATGGTTGAACTTTCTAAACGCTATTGCTCGTAAAGCATTTGGAGCTAGTGCACCGATTGCTAGAGCTATAACTGTTACCACTCCTACTGAAGGACAACAGTTTTCATTAGGAGATACTGTCGCTTTTACTGGCACTGCTGAGACTGGCATTGAGACAGTCAAGCTTTTGGCAGAAAATCGTTTTGATCTTGGTGGTGAGGTTGCTGTAGCTGCTGGAAACTGGGCTGTTCCTTATAAGTTTACTCAGGGCGGCCAGCGAAAAATTATTGTTAAAGGCTTTGATAAAGATGGTACTCAAGTTGCTAATAGTGAGCGCACCATTCTTCTAATTAATCAGCCGAATGCACCTGGTTACTCACCACCAACTGCGTCCGTTAGTCGTTTAGGCTCGATTCCTTCGCTGCTAAGTAGTGCAACGCAGGTAACACAAACTTTTTTAGGAGGAAAGGTCATTTTCCGGTTGCCAAGCGGACAACTCTATATTGATGGCGATATGGATATTGATGCCGATGGCTCGCCTCGTGCCAGGGAACTTGATCCATGTTGTGGTCAAACGGAAACAAGCTTGCGCTATTCTGATAGGCAATCTGTTAATGCAGAAAACATTCCCTACTTTGTATTACCAGGAGGTTTCTTCCAGTCACGCGGAATTAGATTGGGCGATATTGCAGCGGTAATCTATAAGAGCCGAATTGAGTATGCTGTTCTAGCAGATATTGGTCCAACGAATAAGATTGGCGAAGGTTCTATTACTCTTTCACGTTCATTAGGCAACGAACCTCTAGTTAATGGTATTGTTCAGAGCGGAATTGATGAAGATGTTATCTATATTATCTTTCCTGGTTCTGGCGATGGTACACCACAAACTGTAGATTTGATAAGGGCTAAAGGGCAAGCATTATTTGCTGCTCTTGGTGGCAAGCCATAATTCAAGAACCTACTTCTCATCATTGACCCTGCTCTGCAAATGTAGTATCGGAAGCGACGGTCTAACAACTCAAATGCAGCGGACGGTTGAAAGCCACTGTTGAGGAGTTCGAGGTTATCTGCCGCCGCTGATTTGAACAGTTAGGTGGCTTGAGTTTTTAGTGAGGGAAGTAATTGAAAAGCTCTTGGTGGCTTCAATCATCAAATAACGTGTGAGTTTTCATAGTCGTATTTATTGAAGGAGTATTTAATCATGAGTTGGTTCAGTGAAACAGCTTCTTCTGTGAGTGATGCTTTATCTGAGGTAGATCCTACGAATCCAAATAGTGCCGTAAGTGATGCACTGAGGGCAGTAGATCCAACATTACTTGTTGGTGATACACAAGCTTTGTTGGAACCAATGGCAATGCCTCTCGCTCGCAATGGAATTTTACATTTCTCCTTTAAAACAGCCGACGTGCTTGTAAAATCTGGTGATCGTAGATGAGGTTCAACTGCGATCGCCCTTTCCTCTACCTCGACAACTTACCAATTTACAAAGCGTTATAAAACCATGTCACTTTCTGGCGGGAAAATTACTGTTGTATCCGCAGATAATAAGTACGTAAAAATCCCTACAACAAAATAGGGCGATCGTCCTACTTTCTGATTCTTGCGAGTAAAAGGTATATTTACACTTTATTGTAGCCTACACAGGTAGATTCGAGCTATTCTAGAAACATACTTGATTCCCGATCGCATTATGGTTGCCTTACCCGATCGCCCATCGATGAGCGCAGAAGAATACCTGGCTTGGGAACCCACCCAAGAAGAGCGGTACGAGTATTGGGATGGCGAAGTCGTCGCCATGAGCGGTGGCACCCGCAATCACAATCGAATTTCAGGAAATTTCTTCAGAATCCTGGATGATGCCTTTGTCGATCGCCCTTGCGAAGTGTATATCGCCGATGTCAAAGTCCAAGTGGAACCAGGACAAAAGTATTTTTATCCTGATGTTGTAGTAACTTGTGATGAGCATGATGACGATCCGCAAGTAGTGCAATTTCCTTCCTTAATTATCGAAGTTTTATCGCCTTCCACAGAAGCAGCAGATCGTGGTATTAAATTTGCTAAATATCGCCAATTTTCCACACTGCAAGAGTATGTCTTGGTGCAAGTTGAACAGCCCGGACTAGAGATATTTCGGCGCAATCAACAGGGGCAATGGGTTCTCTCCGAGTATGGTTTAGGCGATTCCTTGCAACTAGAATCGGTGAACCTAGAAATTGCGATCTCCGATTTATATCGCCAAGTACAATTTTCTTAGAAAATCCGCTGTTAAGGGATTTTATATTAATTATCCTAGGATTTTTTTATTATTTGAACGAACCGCGAAGATACGTAGAACGCGAATAAAGAACAGTATCTTATTCTTTCTCTTTCTTCGCGTCCACGTGCCTCGCGGTTCATTTAATCTTACTCCAGAGTCGTAAAAACCCAGTTTCTGAGCCCCGATGCGTAAGTCCTATTTAAACAAACTGACCCGTTGGAGTCGATCGCACCCGACGAATTCCAATCACCGACGGCATCGGCGAACGACGCCTGTCATTCTCAATATTACTTGGCCACAAACTGCCGCGAGCAACACTACGAGTCTGATTAAAAACAGCACCGTTTAAATCCAACATTTCAATTTGCCGACTAAGTACAGTACCATCATCGATCGGGCAATCTTCCCCAGGATGCTGCACCGAAAGCAACAGCGTATCTCCCACAAAAGTCGGCCCCGTCATTTCGCACCGATTCGGGCCGTAAGCAAACGGAACTACACTTCCCGCATTCGGCCCCGATGTCGGAATATAAAACAGCCAATTGTTGCCGAAAACACCGGTAAAATCCGAAACATTTCCTGTTTTCGTATGGTCGATCGCAGTCGGTTTCCCAGCAGCACCCACATCAAAACCGTTGTGCGTGCTTGTAGACATATCAGTCACGCCCCAAATATTGCCTTGAGGGTCAAAAACCAAATTGTCAACACTAGCAAATCCTGCCCCAGCTACTGCACCGGCTTCTCCGCCTTGGACAAAACGCTGCCAGCGGAAAGTCAAACCAGCACCGTCGGGACTATCTTCAATTATTTTGTAAATTCCTCCCGACTGCTGGGTGCTATTGAGTCCGGCAGTGTATTTAGCCACAGTAAAAATGCGAGAATCTGGATAGCCATCGCTTCCCGGTGCGCCGTCAGTATAGGAAATAAAAACTTCCTTAGTAGTAGGATTAACTTCCAAATCTTCCGGCCGCGCCGTCGGAGTGCCACCAATCAAATTAGCAGCTAAGAAAGCATCAACTAAAACAGCACCTTGACTGCTGTAGAAATTAGCAAGAGTTTTATTTCTGTAGCCGGGAAGCGCTGTTGCTTCATTAGTTGTATCTACTACAAAAGAACCGCCGTCCTCGGTTTGACCAGCAATTCCCGCGCGTTTCGGCAAGCGAGTATTTCCATCTCTTTGAGCTTTGCCAAAACTTGCCAATTCGGCCTCAGCAACTTTTTTTGGACTCACCGGATTGGTTTGGCTATTGATTGTCAGCGGCAGCCATCTTCCCGTACCGTTGCGGTTGTATTGGGCGACGTACAAAACCCCCTCTTCAAACAATCGGCTGTTGGTTTTATCTGCGGGATTGGTGACATTACCGTTGCTGACAAATTTCCAGGTGTGTCCGCCGCGCCGATCGTCCCCCATGTACACTACTAACTTGCGTCCCGCTTCGGCGCGAATCGCGACGTTTTCGTGGCGGAAGCGGCCTAAAGCCGTATGTTTGCGGGGTCGGAAACTCGGATCTTGGGGATCGACTTCTACCATCCAGCCGTATTTTTCGCCGACTAAGCCGAATTCCTCACCGATAGTGCCCTTGGCGTAGCCGGTTTGGCCGCCGTTGGGTTTGATGTTTTCCTGAACTCCCACGAAGAATAGTTCGCTACCTTGGAAGTTTTCTTCGGCGGAGAGGATGGTGCCCCACGGGGTTGTGCCGCCGGAACAGTTGTAGGCTGTACCGATGATGCGGTTTCCGAGCCCGTCGCTGTTGACTTGCGCGAAGACTTGAGTGGCAGCAGGGCCTGTGGCTGTAAGATATTTGTCGTCGCCTTGTCTGGTTCCCCAGGAGGTGACATCTTTGTATTTGTCGGTACGCTGGCTGTTGATTCCGAGGCCGGAAAGTCCGTGGATACGGCGGTTGAGGGGGTCGCCGGCGATCGCCCCAAACCGTCCGTTCGCTTGTTTGGTAATGCGGACGATCGAACCGCCGAGATTGTACAGAAATTCGCCAAGGGTAGCCTGATTCTTTACCGATAAGTCTATACCGAGTACGGCGCGATCGGTGGTTGGAAATGGTGCCACATCGGGCGGCGCTTCCGGCACCACTTTCGACATCGGGAAGGATACGTACTCGTGGTTAACCCAGAGATAACCGTCGTCCTTGCTGCCGCGAATGCCTACAAAGCCTGTGTAGTCGTTGTTGTAGCCGAAATAGTCGGTTGGATCGGGGAAAACTCGATCGCCCCAGCGGAGAATCACATACCGTTCGTATTCCGGCGGCACAACCACATCGTCAACAACGCTGTAGCTGGTTAATTTAGTATTCTGCGAGGCCGCCATCACGGTTCCCTGTCCGTTTAGGGCGATCGGCATAAAGCTGGACAATTCTCGATAAACCGGCAGCGGGTGGGGAAGTCTTAACGGAGTGAAAGATAGTGGCCCTACAGCAGCTTCGGCGGAGGTGGAATTGATGCCGAATAGTGTTTTAGTTAGTTGAGGGGCCAGCACAGTGGTAGCCGCACTGCTGCCGAAGAAAATTAGAAGTTGTCGGCGAGTTATTTTAGACATAAATTCCTTTTCAAACCAACATCCCTAATCAGATGATTCCGTATGAAACTCTATCACTCCTAAATTAAGAAAAGTTAACCTTCAGGTTAATTAAAATTGGATGATGTTTGGGTTAATAATTGGTTATTGGTTGTTTGTTGTTTGTTATTTGTTGTTTGCTACCAATGCCCAATGCCCGATGCCCGATTTCAATCATCTCGAAAACCCGGATCATTTTGTCGGGATGTCGATCGACTGGGCCTAGGTACATTAATCACTTGCGAATACCCAGAATTTGCGGGCGAAATATTGCCGTCTCTGAATCCCAAGAGCAATTGAGCATCGGCAAAATATCTAGTCCACTGTTCGATTCTGGCATCTTTGTGCCAGTCGCGGCGGGATACTCTGGATCGCAAAACTGGAACCCTTTGTCGGCTGCGATCGGCTGTAATGATGATTGTAACTTCTGTTAATGCCGGATTTTCTTGAAACTCGCGGGCGATCGACTCTTTCGCTAAATCTTCCGCCTGCTGCACTAAACTCGCAAAAGATTGACTACCGTCCGAATCTAGGGTAAGGTAGCGCTCTTTGGTTTCACCCAAAGCTATCGATATACTTGCTGTTAAACTGATAATTGCCAGAATGAGGCCCGACAATAAGCGTAGGTAAAAATTCATTATGTTTTAAACTAAATACTAACACTTGTCAATGATAGTCAATAAAATTTAACAGCCAGTTAAACTTAGATTAAAATAATATTTTGTGTTATCATAATGCGCCAAAAATGCAGCCTTGAGGGGGAAATTTCCGCAAAAATACAACTTGTATGGGCGGGTTTAACCCGAAATCTTTTTAGGTATCCAAGGATATCGATAAACGCGCCCCGCCTTACTCTTCCCTTTTGCCTATCCCCCCTTTCCTCTTGCTTCTTCCTTCTTCCCTCTTCCTTCTTCCTTCTTCCTTCTTTATGAACTCAACAAAATGTGCGATCGCCCTCGGTAGCAACTTAGGCGACTCCCTCGCCACACTCAAAAGCGCGATCGTAACCCTCAACAACACCCCAGGAATAGCAATAAAATCCCATTCAAGCTGGTATCAAACCGCCCCCGTTGGGCCGCCCCAACCCGATTACATCAACGCCTGTGCAATCCTAGAAGTTGCACTAGAACCCGAACAATTGCTAGCAACTTTATTAGAAATTGAGAGAAAATTTAATCGAATTCGCCGAGAAAAATGGGGGCCGAGAACCCTAGACCTAGATTTGCTGCTGTACGACAATTTAATCCTAGAAATTCCGACACTGACTCTACCTCATCCCCGGATGACCGAAAGAGCTTTTGTATTAGTACCTTTAGCAGAAATTGCCCCGGATTGGGTGCATCCGGTGACGAAAAGTGCGATCGTCCAACTCCTGCAAACAGCAGACTGTTCCGGAGTGCAAAAATTGCCACTGTAAAAATTGAGCAAAATTCACGGATCGTACCAATAAAAAAAATGCAACCGTAGGTAAGCTGCAAACTGTGATAGTTATCAGTCATTCCCAATCTAAAATCTAAAATCTAAAATCTAAAATCCTATGAGATCGCCTATGATGTCTTAAATCGGTGCACTCTAACATTATTCGCTTGTCGCTTATGTCGATCGGTCAAGAACTACCCCAACTCCTCAAACAGCGCCTATTTTACCAAGGGCGCAAATTTAATTTTGACGTAGCCACCCTTCGTCTTCCCAACGGTTCCGAAGGCGAGTGGGAATGTATTCGCCACCCGGGCGGAGCACTTGCAGTTCCCGTCACCCCCGAAGGTAAACTCGTCTTGGTACGACAATACCGCTTTGCCACAAAAGGGCGAATTTTAGAATTTCCCGCAGGTACAGTCGAAATCAATGAAAGCCCCGCCGAAACTATCAAACGCGAAATCGAAGAAGAAACCGGATATCGCGCTGGAAAATGGCAGACATTAGGGCAATTTTTTCTTGCCCCCGGTTATTCCGACGAAATCATTTATGCTTTTTTAGCCCAAGATTTGGAAAAACTGGAAAAGCCGCCAGCACAAGACGATGATGAAGACCTTGAAACAGTTTTATTCACCCCTGAAGAATTAGAAAAAGCTATTTTAGCTGGGGAACCAATTGACGCGAAATCAATTTCTAGCTTTTTCTTAGCCCGTCCATTTTTGACTTAAATAGGACTGACGAAAAAAACCCGGTTTCTTATAATCGTGCATCACACCGATAAATTTTAACTTAGAAACCGGGTTTTTGACCCCGGGTGTGTCCAGGACTGTAAAATCTAAAATCTAAAATCTAAAATCTAAAATCGAATGTCCGATCTAATTTTATTTTGGCACCGCCGCGACTTGCGTATTTCTGACAATATCGGACTGGCCACAGCGCGCCAGCAAAGCCCTAAAGTAGTCGGAATTTTTTGTCTCGATCGCAATATCCTAAATCGCGATGACGTAGCGCCAGCCCGAGTCACCTACATGATCGGCTGCTTGCAAAAACTTCAGCAGCGTTACAGCGAAGCAGGCAGTCAATTACTGATAATTCAAGATGACCCGATTCTCGGAATACCGAAATTAGCAACAGCGATAAATGCTCAAGCAGTATTTTGGAACTGGGATGTAGAACCCTACGCAAAACAGCGCGATCTCTCCGTATCAAACGCCCTCCAACAAGCAGGAATTCAAGTCCAAAATTTCTGGGATCAAGTCCTCCACGCCCCAGACGAAATTCGCAGCGGTACAGGACAACCCTACACAGTTTATACACCTTTTTGGAAAAAATGGAACAGTAAACCCAAAGCCCAACCCGTAGAGACACTGCCGATAACTTATCTGGAATTAATGACCGGATTAACGGCAGAAGAACAAGAACTCGCTAACCAAGCAGGTGCAATTGAAACACTGCCCACTGCCTCTAGTTTGGGATTTATTTGGGAAAATCCCTTAGTAATAGAACCGGGAGAAGATGCAGCGCGAGAAAAGTTGGAAGAATTTTGCGATCGGGCAATTTACCAATATCAAGAACAGCGCAATTTCCCCGCAGTTAGCGGCACATCCCAACTCAGCGCCGCCCTCAAGTTTGGTGCAATAGGCATCCGCACTGTTTGGCAAGCTACTCAGATAGTAATGGACACTTGCCACAGCGAAGAAGCGTGCACAAACATCCGTACTTGGCAACAGGAAATAGCGTGGCGGGAATTTTACCAACACGCCATGTATAACTTCCCAGAATTAGCAGACGGCCCCTATCGTCAAGCATTCAAAGACTTTCCGTGGGAGAACGATGAAAAACTCTTTCAAGCTTGGTGTAGAGGCAAAACTGGCTATCCTATTATCGATGCAGCAATGCGGCAGTTAAATCAGACAGGTTGGATGCACAATCGCTGCCGCATGATAGTCGCCAGCTTCCTCACCAAAGATTTAATTATTAACTGGCAGTGGGGGGAAAAATACTTTATGCAAAAATTGATAGACGCCGACCTTTCTGCTAATAATGGCGGCTGGCAGTGGAGTGCATCTAGCGGCATGGATCCGAAACCTTTGCGGATATTCAATCCCGCCAGTCAAGCTCAAAAATTTGACCCGGAAGGGGAATATATTCGGCACTGGGTTCCCGAATTGCGCCGCGTTGATACTAAACTTTTGTTAACAGGAAATATTTCGCCTTTAGAACGCCGACTTCTTCCTTATCCCGATCCGATCGTAGATCACAACCAGCAGCAGCGCAAGTTTAAGGAACTTTACAAGCAGCAAAAAATTTAAACATCACACCCAGAACCCCGACTTGTTCCATAAGTCGGGGTTCTAGCGGACATTATGATATAGGACTTACGCAATCATCCCAGGTATGGGGGCAACCACGGGGGGTTTGCCCCTACAAAACATATATATTGAGGCTGTGCCTCAGTCCTGTTACCTACGTAATTAATATGTGATATCATGTTCTATTAATTACCCTTAAAAAAGTTGTTTGTAGTAAGGACTTTAGTCCTATCCTCACTCTATTTGAGAGCGGTCGTACTCACTAAAAACTATTAATGGTTATATAAACGGAGAATTTTTTATGATTCAAACCATAATCAAATCGATAACATTGGAAGAATTTTTAGAATGGTATCCAGATGGAAAAGGACGTTTCGAGCTACGCAATGGAGTAATAGTTGAGATGAACCCAAATGGCGAGCATGAGGAAGTTACAGGTTTTCTCATCCGAAAAATTAACGTAGAAATTGACCGTTTAAATCTTCCTTATGTAACACCGTCAACTTATTTTGTCAGACCTCCCGAAACGACCACGGGCTACCAGCCTGATCTCATAGTCTTAGACAAAACAGCCTTAATTTCAGAGCCACTCTGGAAAAAATCATCAGTTATTTCTCAAGGTAGCTCTGTCAAGCTTGTTGTCGAAGTGGTTAGCACTAACTGGCAAGATGATTACTTGGTAAAAGTGGCTGAGTATGAAAGATTGGGTATCCCGGAATACTGGGTTGTTGACTATGCTGCTTTGGGTGGCCGGCGCTTCATCGGCAATCCCAAACAACCTACTGTCTCGATTTACCAGTTGGTTGATGGGGAGTACCAGGTTAGCCAGTTCCGAGAGGGCGATACGATTATTTCGTCTGCCTTCGGGGAAATTAATCTGACTGTTGAGCAGGTTTTTAGCTCTATAACTTAAACAAATCGGAGGTTGAAATGGTAACTCTGCAATTAAGACAAATCAGTGTACCCCCAGGACATAGAGTGCTGTTCCATGATGTCAACTGGCAGGAATTTGAAGCAATTTTAGAAGAGTTGGGAGAACACCGTGGCTCTAGAATAGCTTACAGTCAAGGAACTTTGGAGATTAGGATGCCACTACCAGAACATGAATTCAATAAGGAAATCATTGGCGATATGGTGAAAATATTACTCGAAGAACTGGAAATTGATCGAGAATGTTTTGGTTCGACGACTTTTAAGCGAAAAAGTATGTTACAAGGAATTGAACCTGACAACTGCTTTTACATTCAGAATTATGCTTTAATGATTGGTAAAAAGCGGATAGACTTAACCATCGATCCGCCGCCTGACTTAGCAATTGAAGTTGATCTAACTTCCAAAACTCAACTCGATGCTTACGAGGCGCTGGGAGTGCCTGAAATCTGGCGCTATGAAAATAAGAAGCTTCAGATTAATGTGCTTCAAGATGGGAAATATGTTGCATCGGAAATTAGTCCGATTTTTCCCAACCTGCCAATTATTGAAGCTATTTCTCAATATTGCGAACAAAGCCAAACAGCGGGCACGAGTCAAACTCTCAGATTGTTTCGGAAGTGGGTTAAAGACCAAATACAAAATTGATAGGAAATCCCTAGTTAACGCACGGGCTGTTAAAAAGCAGGCTTCTTGACGATCGCAAAAAAGCCATTTTCTCACAGCAAGCGTCCTAATCCCCTTGTCTTGTTAATTTCGCTTTTGGGAAATAGAGAGAGAGTAAGGGTGTTGACCTTGAGATCGATCGCCCACAAAAATAACATAAGTCCCCTTGTCCCCATAACCGGAAAATTCTACATTCCCCGCAGCAGCATTCGCCGGCAGCACGCAGAAACGCCCCCTCGGCCCCTGAATCATCAAACTCGGAGCTCCAGCGGTTTGTACTGCAATCCGCCAGTAAGGCAAATCCTGCGTTACTTCGATGACGTGGTTTGGTGCTTGGGACACAAAACCGCAGTCGCCGCTATTGTTCGGGCCGCCGGAAACTCCAGAAACTCCCAGCGGTTCGGGAAATCCCGGAGCAATTTGTAGCGGTTGGCTCCGAAGGGCACCGGCATCCGCTAAAATCATTGCCAAGGCTACGGTCACGATCAGGCTAAACCACAGTTTGCCGCGATCGCCCGGATAATGGATCTTCATGTTTCCTCACACAATGGCATTTGGTTCTAGTTCTTTGACGGTAGGGGATAATGGCGGTTCCAAACACATTAATCTAAAATAACTACTGAATTTTTTTATGAATCCTCAAAATAACTTCAATTGGCAGCAAGCGATCGGAGAACTAAAAGCTAAAGTAGAACGATCGCCACTCATCACACAAAATTCAGACAGCTATCAAGCCGTCGGAACCTTATACAATCAATTACTGGACAAGTTTCAAAGACTCCCTAAACCGGGGCAGGTGGCAGCCTTTGCCGTCGGAGCGATAATTGTCCTGACAGTCTTCAATAGCGTCGTACAGCTAATTTCAGCGCTGATGACTCTTGCCGTTCTCGGAGTGCTAATCTACATAGCGTATAAATTGGCAATTTCTCCGCAGTCCTCAAATACTAACGACAAATAATAGGAATTTCTAAATATGGCTAACCCCACCGCGCCCAGCGGCATCAATCAACCCGATCCGTCTTGGCCAACACAATCCAAGCAAATGCCACTGCTGGTTCGCAGGTGCGGCGCTTGGGCCGTGGAAATTTCGTTAATTGCCGCCAGCGCCCTCGTTCCCTTCAGTATCGGGGCATTGGTGAACAAGGAATCTCAAACCGTGCCGCTCAATTCCTCAGTAGCAGCAGCATCCGAAACCGTCGCCCGTACTTTGGGCATACCGGTGCGCGATCGCAGCCCCAGAGTCGCACCCCTAACTAATCTCTTCTGGTCAGGGGCGTTGCTGGCACCGGCAGTTTTAGCGGGCTGGCAACTGTTTTTGCTCGCCAGAACCGGTCAAACTACCCCCAAACGCTGGTTTGGGGTCAAAGTTGTCACAGCGTCGGGCACTCCTCCGGGTTTTGGGCAAGTGCTAATTCGCGAAAGTTTGGGGCGCTGGGGAGTGCCTCTGGGCCTCGCTTACGGCATTTGGCGCTTGAGCGGGGCGTTTCCTGATTTGCTGATTTTAGGGGGGCTCAGCGGCTTGGCAGTGCTCGCAGACGGCGCTGTTGCATGGCGTTACAAACGGCAATCCGGACACGATCGCCTCGCGAATACTTTGGTCGTCAACGCTCGATCGAATCAACTGTCTGACAATCCTGTCCAGACTCAAGATTGGACAGAGGAAGACGCGCAGATTGCGGCTTTGGTTGTGACTCCGCAAAGCGGCCTGAAAGTAAATCGCAGTTTGTGGAATTGGATGCGCCAACACCCGGGCACAACTTTAGTGATAGTTACCATCGGTAGCGCGGGATTGATTTTAACTTTGTTTGTCGGCACTCTTATATACACTCAAAGTCAAGCAAATATGCGGGATTCCCGGCAGCGGAACGACCAATTATTTGTAGCTTTAGTGAGCAAATTGTCTCCCACATCGGCTAGCGGGGCATCGGGCAGGCGATCGGCCATTTTGGCTTTGGGGGCCGTGGAAGACTCCCGCGCCGTACCGCTGCTAGCGGATTTGCTCGCTCAAGAAGACAACCGCGCCATGCTGGACGCGATCCAGCAAGCTTTAGTCAGTAGCGGGCCGAAAGCTTTGCCTGAGTTGCAGCGGTTGAACCAAGCCCTCAGCAACGACCTCGATTCACTGCGCTTTGGCGGCAAGGCCCCAGAACGCGAGTTAGCGGCCGCCCGCCAGCGAACAGTACAAAGGGCGATCGGCAAAATTCTCACAGTGTATAGCAGCCAACTCAACGGCGCGGATCTCAGCCGCACCGATTTAGCTCAAAGTCCTGCCGGCCCGTCTCAGTTTACTTTAGTATTAAACAAAGTTGACTTGTCGGGAATTAAGCTGAAAAATGCCAATTTAACCAATGCCAGCTTGCAGGGATCTCGCTTTTACGGCACCGGCGAAGACAGGCGTCCGGCTACATTTGACGATTGGATTTCTGACTTGAGCGGCGCTAATTTGGAAGGAGTAAATTTGACCGGGGCGTTTTTGAACAGTGCTGTAATGAACCGCACTACTTTTGTGCGCGCTGTCATGAACAAAGCTAATTTGTCAAACGGCAATTTGAACTCAGCTAATTTCAGCAGTGCTATTTTAATCGGCGCCAATTTGCAGGAAGCACAGTTAAAAAATGCAAGTTTTACTGGTGCAGATATCGGAAGCGCTAATTTGTCGGGAGCGGATTTGTCAGGTGCCCGTTTGGCCAAAGTGAAGGCTCAAGGCGCTCAGTTGTCCTTGACAAATTTGTCTAAATCTGAATGGCAAGGTGCTGATTTGTCCGGTGCTGATTTGAGCGGCGCTAACTTACAAAATGCCGACTTGAGTTCAACTAAACTCGCCAACGTGAATTTAAAAGATGCTCGGTTGCAAGATGCGAATTTTCGGAATGCGGAGGTGAGTTCCGTTGATTTTAGGGGCGCGAATTTAGCGGGCGCGAATTTTAAAGGCGCTGTGTTTCTGGGGAAAACAGCTCCGGATCAATTTATTCAAAGTCCGACGGGGAGTAAATCGGGTCGATTCCTAGGAGTTGATTTTACGGAGGCTAAGAATTTAGATAAAAGTCAAATTGCTTACATTTGTTTGCAGGGGGGGATTCATCCGAAGTGCCCGCAGAAGAAGTAAGGATTGGTTGTTAGCGAGTAGGCTAATACAGTGGATCAACCAACAGGTAGGGTAATTATGAGCGTTAAGCGAATCATTTACCTCATCCTAGCAATTCTGGGCCTTGTGCTGCCTTGGTACTATAACTTGCAGTTTTTTAGCAATGCTGGCTTGCTCGACTTTGTAAACGAGAGTTCGACTAATCTTGCGGCGAAATCGGTAAGTTTAGATTTGTTTATCGCAACTGTAGCAGGCAGCACTTGGATGTACGCTGAGTCAAAACGATTGGATATAAGTTTTGTAGGGCTGTACATACTTCTGGGTGTGCTTGTTTCGTTTTCATGTGCTTTCCCACTTTTCTTGTTTGTGCGGGAAACCAAGCTGGAAAAATCAAGCGAAGTCTCAAGTTGAATAGTTTTTTAACCGGTTAGTGCCACGCAGCACAATAATTCGGTGCAGGCGATCGAGGTATTATATAATTTCCGGTAAAATCACCGTTATATGTTTGTAGTGACGACGGAAGTCCTCAGAATTTTATCAGGATTAAATTCGTCATTACAAACCAACGTGATTGTTGTCGTTTGAGGGGACATAATATTAATAGCATTTTTACTCATTTCTTGCTAAAAAGTGTTGTGTTGAGTTTCGTTCCCCGGGCCAAACCTAGTATTGCATTGTTTATTGAAATTGATATTACGCAATAGCATCCGAACTGGCAAGAGTCTCGAATTGCGCCAATAGCATTGCATCACCATTATTTGGAGTTCCAAAAATTTTAGGTAACTGACCTGTTTCAGCGAGAACTTGTCTCACTTCTCGGTTAGATACATCGGCTAGATTTTTGTTATTTAGAATTGCATTAACCGCAGCGATACCCACACCTTGACCAACTGCGGCGTTGAATTCCACAATTCTGCCGACAGAACAAGCAAACCCTTGAAATCCAGAACACGGACTGACCACTGCCAGGTTAGGAACGTTTTTAATTAATGCGTGGCGGATGCCAACATTAAAGATAGGGTGTTTAAAACTCAGACTTTTAAACCATCCTAGACTGTTTGCTTTCTCGCCAATACCTGGGATGCCTCCGCGTACATCAAAATGATAGCTAAATGTTGCCAGCGCCTCATTAGCAGGTACGCCACCTAACAGCATTTGTGCGCCGGTTAAAGGTTCTACAACTCCCGTCACATTGCCAGCGTGTCTGATATAAATTTCTGAGGCATAAGTAACAGAAGTAGCGCCCAAACTCCTCAGCCAAGTTGTAACAAATAACATCTCTCTTTGCATATTAGCCGTGGGTTTGCTGCCGCTTCTCGCTAAGGCTTCCGCTTCGCTGCTGGTGACTGCAAATAAAAGCGCATTCCAGGAAAGTCTATCATTTGGAAGTATGGCTATATTTCCCTCGTCTAAAATTACGCCGCTTTCACGAAAAGATAGTTTTATTCCTCTAAAAGAGTGGTAAGCTACAGACAAAGCCGGCGAGCGTACATCGATGTAATCGTTGCCCGCCCACAGAGTTTTGACATTGCCTTGGGTGTCGATCATTTCTCGCCGAAGTTCTTCTGCTAGTTGGGCATCCTTGTCTGCAGCGTACAGCAAAAATTTTTGACTCTCTGAATCTGCCAGGTTTGTGAACCGTTTTAGATACAGATAATCGAATTCTTTCAGTGTTCTTGCACTGAGTCCTTGGGTTTCAAAAACGAGGGTGACTGGAAGTTCTGAGTTAGGCAGACCAAATGTTTCAAATCCCTTCAGCTTTCTCACACCAGCAGCTTGAGCTAATTCGGCATTGACAGTGGCATCAATAAATTGCTTACCGGCATAAACTACGCCTTTAGAGGTGGTTATACTGGCAATTTTTTGACCGGCTTTAGTGACTGATTGAATTTCTACTTTGCTGAGGAGATCGGCCCCAGCTTGTACCAGCATTTCTTTCAGCGCTGCACTGGCTTTGCGGGGGTCAAGTGCAATTGCGGTGACACCGGATTTTTGTAAGAATTCTTTATAGATTGTCGCGGGTGAACCAAAGATATCTAACTTTAAAGATTGTTGAAGTTCTTCACTAATCTGACTTCTATCTAAATAAGCAAGACCCCCTCTTACCAAATGCCCGCCAATTCCTTCTTGCAAGCTTGCTTTCGACATCAGTAGAATTCGCGGATAACGCTTTGTTCGGCGAAGATATTCTCTGGAAGCAGAGATAACAGCTAGAACTCCAGGAACTTCATCACCAAAACAGATGACATCGTAAGAACGCACATCCATGACCATTATTTAATACCCTCTCCTAATTTTCATCTTTTCGAGCTGAATCTCAATGTTTGCCGTCCAACTCTCTGTTTTTCCCAAATCTAGCTCGATCTTTCCTGATTTTTGCGATAAATATTCACACATTCTTGGATGCAGAAACCGGGTTTTTTCCAGAAAATCTTTCGTTGAGGACGATCGATCTCTGTTGAAAAACCCGGTTTCTGAGCATCTAGAGTCGGTCAGTCTGGTACTCTTGATTGCCATCAACTCAGATTATCAGGATCTATCCCCAACTCCCGCAATCGCTGAGCCAGTCGATCGGAACGTTCAGCCAGTCGATCGGCGCGCTGCGATTCCTGTTGGGCGCGCTGCGATTCCTGTTGGGCGCGTTGCGATTCCTGTTGGGCGCGCTGGGCTGATTCTTTCACCTGTTCTTCAGGAGTCAGATAACGTTTTCCATCGGCATCATACCAATACAACCACTCCCTTGTCACCCCAGAATAACTTCCCCTTTCACAACCAATCCCCAAACTAATCTCTGGCATCCAAACTGGATTTCCTGACTGTAACTCATACTTCCCATTGACTAACTTGTGTATTTCCAAATGAGGTTTACGACGGCGGCGAGAAGAATAAATGACGTAATAAAGTACGCCTAAAGCTTGATATTCCTCTAACTTTGTGGTGTATTCTTTGCGATAAGTTGGGGAAACTACTTCCAGCACAAAAGTCGGCAGAACATTTTCATCCCACAGCACGTAACTGGGGCGCAATTCTTCATCATAAAACCTTTCTACACCTAAACTCAAGAAAGCATCTGGCACAATGGCAGGTTTGTCGGGGTGATAGTAGATACCCATATCTATGCCAAAAAACCAGTCCATGCGTTCTGCCCAAAGTATGAGCAATATTGCTTTTAACAACCCTGGTATTAGTTCTTGCAGTTCGTTATCCACAGGCGTTTCATCAGAGTCGGGTAGTTCATCGGCTGAGGGCCAGTGCCTCGGAAATTTGTAATCTAACATGGCGACTTTCCTCAAAACTCACTAAGATTATAGCCTTTACTTGTTTTGCGATACTTGTTTATCTGGCTACAAACTACTTTGTAAATACTAAAAGAATATTTATTTAACCACCCGCGAAGGCGCGAAGGACGCGAAGGAAGAGAAAAAATAGAACGAAGAAGATAGGTAATCTCGACTGAGTTAATCTAAATGAATTTTTGTAAAAGATTTGCTGAGACTTACGCGATCGACTAAACTATGTCTAACCAGTCGGTTCTAATGGGGAGCAGCCGTTAGAGGAAACGGGGAAAGTTCGGTGCAAGTCCGGCGCTGTCCCGCAACTGTAATGAGAGTATTGTCGCTTTCTGAGTCAGGATGCCCGCCGATGTGTTAGTTTACATAGTCTCATCTGCGAGGTTCAGTGTGAAGACCAGAAATCGGAAATTGGTCAGCTTGGGATTGATGGCTGGCTTGAGTTGTTATATTGTCTTGGGTTCGGCAACGCCTGCCGCAGCTATGCACATTTCGGAAGGTTTTTTGCCGGTGCAATGGGCTGCATTTTGGTGGATGGTGGCGTTGCCTTTTTTTGCAGTAGGTTTGCGATCGATTACTCGCATTACAAAAGAACACCCGGAACTTAAATTATTGCTTGCTTTGGCGGGTGCGTTTACTTTTGTGCTTTCTGCTTTAAAAATTCCCTCGGTAACGGGCAGTTGTTCTCACCCGACGGGTACTGGTTTGGGTGCAATTTTGTTCGGCCCTTCGGTGATGGCTGTACTGGGGGCTTTAGTTTTGTTGTTTCAAACGTTACTGTTAGCGCACGGTGGCTTGACTACGCTGGGAGCAAATATGTTTTCGATGGCGATTGTCGGCCCTTTCGCTGCGTATTTTATCTATCAATTGCTGTTGCGAACTGGTAGCCAGCGGGCGGCAATTTTTTGTGCGGCGGCTTTGGCAGATTTACTGACTTATGTAACGACTTCGATTCAATTAGCATTAGCTTTTCCGGCAGCAAGTGGCGGTTTTATGGCTTCGTTTCTCAAGTTTGCTGGCATCTTTGCTATCACTCAAGTACCGCTGGCCATCAGTGAGGGATTGCTAACTCTATTGGTTTGGAATTGGCTGCATTCTTACGGGAAGCCGGAGTTGGAAACTTTGAAATTATTGAGACAGGAGTCATAAGCCGTGAATCAAAAACCTACAAAAAATCACCAATCTACTTCGCGGCAAAATTGGCTGTTGGCTGGCGCTGTGATTGTTCTGGCAGCGTTTCCTCTCGTTTTTGTGCGCGGTAAATACGGGGGTTCCGATGACCAAGCTAAGAAAGCAATTACCGAAATTCAACCGGGTTATAAACCTTGGTTTAATCATTTGTTTGAGCCGGCTAGCGGAGAAATTGCCAGTCTATTGTTTGCGTCTCAAGCGGCGATGGGGGCTGGCGTAGTTGGGTACGTCATTGGGTTGTATAAAGGCCGATCGCAATCTCGGCAGCAGTCTGATAATAAATCGTCGGAATGAACCATCAGATTGATAGTCTGGCTTATAGCAATCGCTTGCGCGGGTTGCCGCCAGCTCACAAGTTATCATTTGCGATCGCCCTTTTAATTCTGTCTCTAGTTTCTGGGGCGATCGTCCAATTGTCGATCGGCCTTTGGTTGGCCGTCTGGATCGTCGTCTATGCGGGTATTCCGGGGAAACTGTATTTGCGGTTGCTGTCGCTACCGTTGATGTTTTTGCTGACAAGTTTGCCTGCTTTGGCGCTGGGTGCGGTTGCGGGCGATCGTATCCCCGCGATTCAGTGGGATATTTGGCAAGGTTGGGGCATTAGCATCGGCACTTTTTATCTGTATCTAAGTCGCACAGGAATATACCAAGTGAGCTTGCTATTTGCCCGTGCCTTCGCATCGACAAGCTGTATGTATTTCATCCTCTTGACGGTGCCATTTACCGAAATCTTGCAGATTCTCAGACAATTACGCTGTCCAGAGTTAGTCACAGAACTGCTATTACTAATGTATCGGTTTATTTTTAGCTTATTGGCGATCGCCGATGAACTTTGGATAGCACAAAACTCGCGCTGCGGCTATCGCACTTGGAAACTGGGAATGCGTAGTTTAGGCATTTTAATCGGGCAATTGCTGCAGCGAACTTTAGAAAACTACCGTCAAGTCTCGCTGAGTTTAGCGTCTCGCGGCTTTAATGGAGAACTGCGCGTTTGGAATTCTTATCCTTACAAGCCTTCGCGAAGATATACATTTGAAGCTGTGTTTGGCTGCACGGTTTTAACCCTGTTAAGTATTGTATTTCAACCTAATTAAACCTTGGGGCGGGCTAGAAGCCCACCCCACAATAGTTTCAATAAACAGGATTGTAAAAATTAAACTTTGGGTCGCTGCTCCAAGACCACCCCACAATAGTTTCAAAAGACAGGATTATAAAAATCCGATTAACACCACCTTAGCAATCAAAAAAAAATGTGGGATGGGCTTCTAGCCCGTCCCAAAAAAGCCCACTCTCCCAAGCTTCATCTTATAAATATGACTTTTATGAACTAAATCAATGAATTATATGAGTTGACCTCACCAGAAACCTATTGAATAATAGTTATCAATAGCTGTTCAGTAGGAATTATATTATGAATCCACGGCAACTCAAAAAAATACTTTATTTATTCACCACCTTATTGACCATATTTATGGTCACAGTCACTCATGTAGCCGCCCAACAACTACCTTTCTACTGGGAGAATATCAACGTCCTAATCGACGTTCAGACGAACGGAGATATGTTAGTCACCGAAACGCAAAAATATGTATTTACTGGCGACTACAACACCGAACGATATCGCTATATTCCTTTAGGCAAAGTCGATGAAATCAAAGATGTGACAGTTGCCGAAAATAATCAAAAAATCGCCAGTACCACCGGGATTGAAAACAATCAACTTTGGATTCGTTGGCAACATCAATTAAAAGCGCCAGAATCACATACTTTTGTGATCAAATATCGCGTAGTAGGTGGATTGCAGCTAGATGGTCAGGATACTCAAGTTTATTGGAAAGCCATTTCATCAGGTCGCAAAGCTCCGATCAATGCCGCAAAAGTTAGAGTAAAATTACCAGAACCTTTGTCAGGTAAAGTTCTCTCGTTTACGAATTTTGGTACGCCAGCCATCCCTCACAAAGTAGATGCTAAAACATTTGAATTTGTGGCAAGTCAGCCTGTGTTACCGGAACAAGAATTAGAAGTACAAATCGCATTTCCCCAGCAAATTCTCAATGTACCTCAACCTCGCTGGCAACAAACTGGCAATCAATCTCAATCTTCTTCGGAAGGGGAAGACCACGACGGCAGTTTTGGGGTACTAATCTTTGTGGTGTTTCCCGGCATTGTAGCAACTATCTTCTGCATCCGCAGCTTTATTGAGGAGGACATCAAGAATCGAAGCTGCCCTGAGTGCCAAACACTCAAACTCAAACGGACTTATAAAGTTTTGTTGAAGCCTACATATACCAGTGCAGGAAACAAGGAAGTTACCTGCAAATGTCGAAACTGCTCTTACCATCACAAGTATGAAGTAGTAATGGGAATCTTGAGCAATGACAGTGATGGCGGTGGCGGTGGTGGTGGCGGTGGCGGTGGCGGTGGTGGCGGCGGTGGCGGTGGTGGTGGCGGTGGCGGTGGCGGTGGTTAATATCAACGCGACTTACGCATCACAATTAAAGAAACCGGGTTTTTACTGAATCTGTGGGTTGTAACGAAGTATTAGACCTCTTGCGAAAGTCTCAGGCGATCTCTAATTTAGTCTTTAAAGAAAGTTCATAATTATAAATGCCAGCGAT
>NZ_JAUBPS010000119.1:0-9498 GCF_036700865.1 Microcoleus sp. S13C4 | reverse complement strand
ATATGAGGACGACCAGACATTGTAATTCTCTCCTTTACTTTTTACACAAGTCTATCACATCTTTAAAAAAATGGTATGACTAGCCGATGGACAATTAAAAAACTGGCACTTTGGATTGCTGAGAGGACTTATGTACTAACAGGCGATCGCGAGGACAAAGCAGAGAATTATTTTAAATATTGTGCGCCAACTGCGGGCGCGGATGCTAATTTTCATCAATTTCGATAAGTGCGATCGGGTAGCCCTGACAATGCAGGACTACCCTATATAAAAAGATTTAATAATACCATCAGATAAAGAATATCTCTCTAGGATAAAAAACTGTTTTATTCTCTCAAACACTCTTTAATCACATGGGCAGCTCTTTGGTATTTTATTGATGAGCATAACGCCAGTTTATCTATCAAATAAAACCCCTAATTATACTGCCTATGCAGGACTACTTAAAATGGTTAGTTTAAAACTATCAGGGGGAGGGATTTACGATCGGTTAATGGCTCAAGCTGCACTGA
The DNA here is from genome assembly GCF_036700865.1 of Microcoleus sp. S13C4. Taxonomy (NCBI): domain Bacteria; kingdom Bacillati; phylum Cyanobacteriota; class Cyanophyceae; order Oscillatoriales; family Microcoleaceae; genus Microcoleus; species Microcoleus sp. S13C4. Next base: position 8,986 of record NZ_JAUBPS010000119.1, on the reverse strand, counting down.
AAGTCGGTGTGGATGTGTTGTTGACTCTTAACCCTAATGATTTTACTCGACTGGGAGATGATGTCAGGCGGTTAGTGCAAGTACCGGGTTAAGCCGATCGCACGCTTGTTGGAAAAGGGCGATCGTTACTTAATATACTTCATCATGCGTCCCAATATCAATCAAGACGATCAATTCCTCTTGCGTTTCATTATCTTGCTCAAAAGTATAGATAATTCGGCAATCGGACTCAACCCAACAAGCCCAAAGTCCTTCTAATTGCCCCCGCAGTTTATGTGACTTCAATGGAGGATAAAATGGATCGTTCACTAACAACTCCAAAACCGAAAAGATTTTCTCACCTAATTGCGGGTTTCTCTTGATAACCCGTTTAAAAGCCCGTTTAAAACTGTTGTTTCAAACTAGAGTTTTCATTCTTCATGCAGTAAATCAGCTTTTAACTGTGCAAGGTTGCCTCGCTTTGCTGTGCCGGCTTTTAAAGCACTCAAAACCTCTCTTGCATTGCTAGCAATTTCCATTCGCCGATTTTCAATTCGCCGTTTCTGAATTAATTCAATTAACAAATCTTGCTCTTCAATTGCCAGAGATTCTACATATTCGATCGCGGTCTGGAAAGCAATAGAATTAGCCATAAAGAACTTTTCTAGGTTTGAAAAGTGACAGTGCATTTCTATTTTACTAAGTGAGGTGGGCAAATGCCCACCCTACCAATAAACTACGCGCCGACAGATTCCTTCGCTGCGTAAAGCACCTCAACGGTAATCTTATCAATTCCCCGATCGCGCGCGAACTTCTCAGTATTCCGCTTCACCTTACCCCGCACAAAACCAGGGATTTTATTCAACTCAGCTTGTCCATCCTTCGTCCAACCCATATCAGAGTCAGCCGAAATTCCCTTCGTAATCACTTCCTTGGTATCGTGGCCGCCGAAGATTTCCAGCAAGTGGTCTTCCATTCCCAAAGTAAAGGAATTGTACACCAAATCTACGCACTGATTCGTGCCTTCATAACCCAAAAATGGCTTGTAGCCGATCGGGAAATTTTGGACGTGAATCGGTGCAGCAATTACGCCGCAGGGAATATCCAACCGTTTACCTACGTGGCGTTCCATTTGGGTGCCGAAAATTGCCGAAGGTTCCGCTTTGGCGATCGCATCCCCGATCGCCCCATGATCGTCCGTCACCAGCACTTCATCACAATACTCGCTTACCTGTTCCCGGAACCAATCAGCGTCGTGTTTGCAGTAGGTTCCAGCCCACACAACGTGGATTCCCATCTCGCGAGCCAAAATCTTCGTCATCGCCGCAGCGTGGGTATTATCGCCAAATACGACGGCTTTTTTGCCCGTTAAGTTTTGGCAGTCGATCGACCTTGAGAACCAAGCAGCCTGCGACACAAACCGCGTTTGTTGGTCAATAAAATTTTCGTAATCAACATCCGCACCTTGAGCATTCAAAACTTGCTGAATCTTACGGATACAGCGCGCCGTTTCCACCACACCCATCGGCGTAATATCCACCATCGGCGTGCCGAATTCTTTTTGCAAATACTCCCCGGTCATCATCCCCAATTCCCGATAAGGAACCAAGTTAAACCAAGCGCGTGGCAGTCTTTTTAAGTTGTGAACCGAAGCTCCTTCGGGAATAACTTCGTTGACTTCAATGCCCAAATCTGCCATTAAACGCTTCAACTCGGTGCAGTCGTGCTGGTTGTGGAAACCCAGGGTAGACATACCGATAATGTTGACAGATGGTTTTTCGCTTTTGGCTTCTACTAAATCGCCTTTTTTGCGGGCTTTGTTAATGTAAAATTGGACGATTTGATCCAAAGTGCGATCGGCAGCTTGCAGTTCGTTGACGCGGTAATGGTTCACATCCGCCAGCAATACATCGCCTTTAGCATCCAATTGAGCACGCTCCACGAAGTTTTCCAAGTCTTCTTGGAGAATGCTGGAGGTGCAAGTCGGGGTGAGCACGATTAAATCTGGGTGTTCTTCTCTGTCTTTGCGGGTGATGTTGTCCACCACCCGTTCCTGCGAGCCCCGGGCCAGTACGTGTCTGTCAACGACGCTGGTAGTCACCGGGGTGAAATCCCGTTCCCTCTCCAGCATGGAACGCATGACGTTAAAATAGTCGTCTCCAATCGGTGCGTGCATGATTGCATGGACGTTTTTGAAGGAAGTGGCGACGCGCAAAGTGCCGATGTGGGCTGGGCCTGCGTACATCCAATAAGCCAATTTCATAGGTATTTTTCCTGGTGCTGGTTGAGAATTGCCCGATCGGGCGATTACTGCTAAATTTTAAGGTTGTTTCTGATTTTCTCACCGGATGAATCCTTTAGAAATAGTAACTTTCTGATGATTTCCAGATGTGGTAAATGCTCAAAAGCCTTTGCTGCTTAGGATTTGGCCCGTAATTCCAACAAATTGACCTTGCTTTTATGGCAATAATTCTTAATCTTTTCTCCAATTTTCTTCAGAGCTAGGCAAATCCTATCGCCCTAGAGTTCGCTGCCGCGCACCAGACAAGGTGCAATAATTCGGCATTTTTTGTCAAATTTACTCTGGTCAAACGGTCAGTTAGTATTGTTAATCGATCGGTCAAAATAGATAGAACTGAAGGAAATTTCAGATTCCCAAGCAACACTTACTTCCCTCAGCGCCTCGGTCGCCAATTATATAGCAATCCTTGCAGGAGTCGTAAATTTTTTACCCCACCCCAACCCTCCCCGAACCCGCTCGCTCGGGAGTAAGAAATTCACCAATGATTTAGTCTTGCTATAGTTAAGATTTGCATCGGCCGGTTTTTTGAAGCACCGCAAATTCGTACCCGATCACCGGAAAAAATACATCTTTCACCACTTGCATATTTTTACGAGATGTGGTGACGCTCCACTAAAGTCAAGCGATTGCTGGGAATCTGAGATGATTTAGTTGTCAGCATGGCGATCGAGCATTAGAGGAAATCCTTGCACAAATCCTGTATTTGTGATCTTGTTTACCTAACTGCTGAGGTGACGAAAGCCCAGCGTGCTTTTGTCAGCCGTAACTCTTTCCTGTCAAGGCCTGCTTTCCCACACATCCCAAAAGATAGCTCTTGAGCGATAATGAAGAATAACATAGGATTTACGAAAAGAAACCCGATTTACACGATAAAATCTTGGGTTTGTCAACGACTAGCAACGAAGAAACCCGGTTTCTAGCCCGCCGCGCGTCAGTCCTGTAACATTGACCAAGCACACCTAATTTGAGAGAACCCAACTATGATGGCAATTCCCGGCGTTGCAGTTCTCGCTCTCATTTATGAAAGCAGCACTTCCCTGGTTTACCGCGGCCACAACGAGCAGAACAACCAACCTGTTATTATCAAACTTATCAAAGAAGACTATCCGACTCCTGAAGAACTGAATAGATACAAGCGCGAATATGAGATCACTGCCAACTTAAGTCTGTTGGACGGAGTTGTGAAAGTGTATAAGTTGCAACAGGTTAGAAATAGTCTGGCAATGATCTTAGAAGATTTTGGCGGGGAATCTTTAAAAATATTTATGGGTTCTCAAAAATTTACCATCTTAGGATTTCTGACTACTGCCATCAAAGTTGCTGAAACTTTGGGAGAAATTCACGGAAAAAATGTAATTCATAAAGATATAAACCCCTCTAATATAGTTTTTAATCCTGCTACAGGACAAGTTAAACTCATAGATTTCAGCATTTCAAGTGCATCCAATCTGGAAAATATAACGAGTAAAAATCCCAATTTTTTAGAAGGCACTTTAGCCTATATGTCGCCCGAACAAACCGGCAGAATGAACCGGGTAGTGGATTACCGCACCGACTTTTATTCCCTCGGCGTGACCTTCTATGAAATCCTGGCAGGACAACTCCCTTTTTCCACTACAGATCCCATGGAGTTAGTTCACTGTCACATCGCTAAACAGCCAGTACCTCTCGCTGAAATGGCCCCAGAAATTCCTCAAGCTGTTTCAGATATTGTGATGAAATTGTTAGCAAAAACCGCTGAAGAGCGCTATCAAAGTGCTTGGGGACTAAAAGCCGATTTGGAATCCTGCCTGTTTCAGTGGCAAACATCTGGGGTTGTTTCTGAGTTTCCTCTCGGCAGCCAAGATATTTCCGACAAATTTCAAATACCTCAAAAACTTTACGGCAGACAGCGAGAAGTTGAAACTCTTTTAGCGGCATTTGAACGGGTAGCAGCAACAAATAATCGAGGCTACCGCACCGACGATTCTCAAATTTCTGTCATCAAAAAAGAGAGCCAATCGAAAAAACAAATTCCCTTGTCAGTCCTCGCGAGAGGACAGCATAAATCCCGCAGCGAGATGATGCTGATTGCCGGTTATTCCGGTATAGGTAAATCTGCTATGGTGAAGATTTTAGACAAACCTATTACCCGCAGGCGTGGATATTTTATTTGGGGAAAGTTTGACCAGTACAAGCGGACTATTCCTTACTCGGCAGTTGTCAGCGCTTTTTCAGAATTGGTGCGGCAACTGTTAACTGAAAGTGAGGCTCAATTAGCAGTTTGGCGCGACAAACTCCGCAGTTCCTTCGGTCAAAACGGACAAATTATTATTGATGTCCTTCCCGAAGTTGAACTAATTGTCGGAGCTCAGTCTCCTGTAGCTGAATTGGGGCCGACGGAATCTCTCAATCGCTTTAATTTAGTATTTCAAAATTTCATCCGCGTATTTTGTCAGCCCGAACATCCGCTGGTCATTTTTCTCGACGATTTGCAGTGGGCTGATTCCGCTACTCTCAAATTAATCGAATTGATGATGACAGATGAAGCTACGCAATATCTGTTTTTAATTGGCGCTTATCGGGATAATGAAGTTAGTCCTACTCATCCTTTAATGATGACAGTGGAGACACTGCGAAATCAGGAAGCTATCATTAATCAGATTGCTTTGTCGCCGCTGGGGGTGGAAAATATAACTCATTTGATTGCGGAAACCTTGCACAGCGATCGAGAATCGGTCAAACCTTTAGCTGAATTGGTAATTAGCAAAACCGATGGCAATCCTTTTTTTGTCAATCAATTCCTGCAAACATTGTATCAAGAAAACCTGCTAGTTTTTCACCCGCCACAGTCGGGGAGCAAGGGTGGCTGGCATTGGGATATGACTCAAATTGAGCAGTGCGCTATCACTGACAATGTAGTAGATTTGATGGTACAAAAATTGAGAAAGCTGCCAAGTTCAACGCAGCAAGTTTTGCGTTTAGTGGCTTGTTTGGGGAACGAATTTGACTTAAATACTCTTTCTTTAATTAATGAGAAAGAAGCCTCCGAAACTTTTTCTCACCTGTTGCCAGCGATTAAGTCGGGACTGATACTGCCAACTTCGGAATTGGAAAGCAAGTCATTAGATTACGTGCTGTTTCCGCTATTAATTCTGAATTATAAATTTTTGCACGATCGCGTACAGCAAGCAGCTTACGCTCTGATCGACGACTCGCAAAAAAAGGCAGTTCACCTGAAAATAGGCAGGCAAATCCTAGAAAACACTCCGGCTGAATATCGCGCTGACAGAATCTTTGAATTAGTCGATCACTTGAATGTAGCTCGATCGCTAATTAAAGATGATCGAGAATTAATTGAACTGGCAACGCTGAATTTAGACGCCGCGCGCAGAGCCAAAGATGCCACTGCTTATGTTGCTGCCTTGCAGTATTTGACCGCCGGCATGGACGGTTTGAGCAAGGATATTTGGGATGATCACTACGACTTAGCCTTTGCCTTGCACATGGAACGGGCAAATGTTGAGTATTTAAACGGTTTTTTTGAGAACTCAGAAGAATTTATTAATATAACGTTGGAAAAAGCGCGATCGCCCTTAGAAAAGGTAGAAATTTACAACCTGCTGATCGTGCAGTACACCCTGCGGGCGAAGTACGAGGAAGCCGTTAAAGCCGGAATCAAAGCTTTAGACTTGCTAGGCATTGACTTGCCGCTAGATGGGCTACAAAAAGTCATATCCGAAGAATTTGCAGCAGCTACAAATATTTTAGCAGGTAGAGAAATAGCTTCCCTAATTGACGCCCCCGAAATGACTGTACCCGACAAAAAAGTTGCCGTCAAATTAATTACCAACTTGCTGACATCGGCGTACCTAAAAAATCCCGACTTGTGGAAAGTCAGCGTTTTAAAAGGAGTCAATCTTTCTCTACAATACGGTTTAGTACCCGAAGCCTCTCTTTGCTATGCTGGCTACGGTATGTTCTTAAACGCAGTTTCGGGAGATTACAAAGCTGCGTATCAATTCGGCTTGCTATCGCTGAATCTCAGCGAAAAATCTGGCAATATCGGCTTGAAATGCAGAGCTTGTTCATCCTTGGTCAGTATTTTTTATTACTGGTTCAATCACATCAAAGATTCCCACGCAATCAGCAATGAAGGATATCAAGCAGCTTTAGAATCAGGAGATTTAGAGTATGCGGGTTATATCCTGTCCAACCGCATAGCTAACTCATTTTTTCAAGGTAAAGAAATCTCGCAAATTCTAGTCGATACGAGCAGGTATTTGCAGTTCAGCCAAAAAACCAAAAATCAGCTCGTAACCGATATATTATTAGGAGTAGAGTTAATCCTCCGTAACCTGAGCAAACTAACTTCTGAAAAGTTTGTATTTGAAAGCGAAGATATCAGCGAAGCTGAATACGTACACAACTGCCAAGCTCATCAAAATTTGTACTCGCTCTGCCTTTATCAGATTCGCAAATGCCAGGTAATGTACTGGTACGGCAACTTCAACGAAGCGCTACAACTAGCTTTTGAAGTAGAAAAACAGCTATCTTTTATTACCGGAGCGATACCCGCTACCGAATGGAATTTTTTCTTTTCTTTAACTTTAGCCGCCGTTTTCCCAAATGTTTCAGAAGACAAGCAAAAGGAATACTTGGAAAAGTTAGAGGAAAACCAAAAACAGATGAAAATTTGGGCAGACAACTGTGCCGAAAATTTTCTGCATAAGTACCTTTTAGTACAAGCAGAAATAGCCAGAATTTCCAAGAAAGATTCAGAAGCTGTAGAACTGTACGATTTCTCTATAAATTTAGCCCAAGACAATGAGTTTGTCCAAAATGAAGCGCTAGCTAATGAACTAGCAGCTAAGTTTTGGTTGAGTAAAGGCAAGTATCAATATGCCAAAATCCACTTGCGCGAAGCTCACTCGTGTTACTTGCGCTGGGGTGCAGTTCGCAAAGTAGAAGATTTAGAACAGAAGTATCCGCAGTTGCGGGAAATGACGCCAATCAATGGAAGTTTTAACAACAATCAAACTACCACAACTATTCATACTTCTACTGGCAGCGATGCTAGAGTGCTGGATTTGGCAACGGTAATGAAAGCATCTCTGGCGATTTCTAGCGAAATTGTCCTCGATAAGTTGCTGGCTTCTTTGATGAGAATCTCCTTAGAAAATGCGGGGGCTCAATTAGGTTTTCTGATTTTAGTCAGAGATGGCCAACTGTTGATTTCAGCTAAAGCGTCAGTATTTGCTGAAGATGTAGCTGTGCTGCAATTTACGCCTGTTGGAGACTATCATGATTTACCTGTGACGGTGATTAATTATGTGGAAAGGACTCGCTCAGATTTGGTTTTGAGCAATGCGGCGGCTGAGGGACTATTCACAGCCGATCCTTACATCGCTAAACACCAACTGCAATCTATTTTGTGTACTCCAATCATCAATCAAGGCAAACTGATCGGCATTCTTTATTTAGAAAACAATTTGACTGTCGGAGCATTTACTCCCCACAGATTGGAAGTTTTAAGGTTGCTCTCTTCCCAAGTTGCTATTTCTTTAGAAAATGCTCTGCTTTACAATTCAGTGGAACAGAAAGTGCAAGAGCGGACGCAGGAGTTAAATGAAAAGAACGAGCGATTAGAACAAACTTTGCGCGAACTTAAACTAACTCAAGCTCAATTAATCCAAACGGAAAAGATGTCTAGTTTGGGGCAAATGGTCGCTGGTGTAGCTCACGAAATTAATAATCCTGTAAGTTTCATCTACGGCAATCTTAATCCGGCTAGCGAATACGTTAAAGACTTGCTAAAATTGATTGAGCTTTACCAGCAGCACTATCCAGAACCTGCTGATGAAATTCTAGAAGAAATAGAAACAATTGAGCTGGAATTTTTGAGCGAGGATTTGCAAAAGCTGCTGGATTCCATGAAAGTAGGAGCGGAAAGAATCCGGGATATTGTGCTAAGCTTGCGGAATTTCTCGCGCCTCGACGAAGCGCAAATGAAGTCGGTAGATATCCATCAAGGCATCGACAGTACGGTGATGTTGCTGCAACCGCGCCTGAGAAAAGAGGGCGGGCGTTTGGGAATTGAGGTGATTAAAAATTACAGCACGCTACCCCTAATTACTTGTTATGCGTCTCAGTTGAATCAGGTATTTATGAATATTTTGACAAATGCGATCGATGCTCTCCTCGTAGCAAGAGATTACCCGGAAAATTCTCATCAACAGCCTACGATTACAATTTCTACAGAGGTGACTGACAGGAATTCTGCCATAATTAAAATTGCCGACAGCGGGCCGGGCATGAGCACTGAGGTGCTGCACAAGATATTCGATCCATTTTTTACGACTAAGCCCGTGGGCTCGGGAACTGGTTTGGGATTGTCTATTTCTCACTCGATTGTTGTCAGTTCTCATGGCGGAAAATTGACTTGCGTTTCTACACCCGGAGAGGGGAGCGAGTTTATTATTGAAATTCCGATCGCCCCCAGGCAAGTTTTGTAATCGGCGCCACCATCAACCGACTTTCCCAAATCAGTTCCAGCTAGCAACCCTTAACAATCCGGCCACGCATTGCGTTTACTAAACTTTGAATTCGCAATTCAAGCTCGGCGAAAGCTCTGCATTAAAGTCGATCGCCTGACGGGGTGACAACCCCGTCGAAAGCATTCCCTGTAGAGCTTTGGGGCGTTTTGTGGTAAAAAAAGATGGGGTC
>NZ_JAUBPS010000175.1:0-1161 GCF_036700865.1 Microcoleus sp. S13C4 | reverse complement strand
ATTAATAATTAAATGGGGTCGCAAAATCAAAAATAAGGGTAATGCTTGTATCACAGTTTAAATGTGCAACAGCTTAGCTCTAAGCTAATATTTAAAGTTCAGGCACAACTAGAATTAGATGCTAGTGCGGTAGCCAAAGCAACCAAAGCTAGTGGCAGATTTATCTTAGCTACTAATGTGCTGGATGCTTCACAATTAAATCATGATGAAATGATTGTAAAATATAAGGAACAGCAGTCGGCAGAGAGAGGGTTTGGGTTTTTGAAAGACCCGTTATTCTTTACGGAGAGCGTGTTTCTAAAGTCGCGGGAAAGAATAGAGGCTTTAACTTTGGTAATGGGTTTGTGTTTGTTGATTTATACTTTAGGTCAAAGGTTACTCCGGCAAAACTTGCAACTCACTAATAAAACCGTAAAAAATCAGTTGGGCAAAGGAACCAATCGACCTACTTTGCGCTGGATATTCCAAAGTTTTCAATCGATTCATGCCGTTTGTATTCAAGGAATTCAGCAAGTTTCTAATTTGACATCAGAACGGTTAGCCATCTTAAATTTATTTCCAGTCACCTGTCGGTCTTATTATTTTTTGTTGTGAAATGAAGTCGATTCTTGATGGGTAAAACTGACTTAGATTTAAATAATTGTTGATTCAGCAGTGATGTATTATTGTCATAATGCGGGCGATATATGCTGGGAATTAATAGTTATTAGTGATCTGATTTTTGACTTTTAATGGGTTAAGAAGAGTGAATTAATGCCCTCATCTCAATTTTGAGGAAGTCCTAGCTGAGTGATGCGAGCGTTGCACAGATTTTTGGGTGTTTTTACTCACTATTATCTCGGATGATTCACTTTTATCCCCTCAATCTAATCTGCCTATGTGCCAGTTGGGGGTGCGGAATGTGGGTTATTAGAGCTGCTAGAAATTGAAGAAAGCATAATAAACATCGATGCTATGGGATGTCATAAAGAAATAGCAGCGCTCATAATTAAGAAGAAAAGAGATTATCTTTTAGCGCTAAAGGGAAATCAAAAATTTCTTCATAAAGACGTAAAAAACTGGTTTGAATTAGCTCGAAAAGAAAAGTTTGCTGGCAGAGAGCATAGCTATTATCAACAAATAGAAGCTGGGCATCATCGAGTTGAAAAAAGACAAATTTGG
>NZ_JAUBPS010000026.1:0-87602 GCF_036700865.1 Microcoleus sp. S13C4 | reverse complement strand
TTTCCAGTTGAGGGTACTGCGATTTTTTAGATGGTGTGCCTCATCGACAACAACCAAATCCCAAGTACGACTGGTGATGTGAAGATAATGTTTAGCAGACTTAGCCGTGTTTAATGAAGCGATAATTCGCGGATTATTTGTCCAAAATTCGTCTATCGGTTGTTGTGGGTCACGGTTATCTGTGGTGATAGTAGCGATATTAAATTTGTCACTTAACTCTGATTGCCACTGGGAAACTAGGGATGCCGGAGTTAACACTAGGATGGACTTTACCATCCCCCTAGCTAAGTATTCGGCGATGATTAGTCCCGCTTCAATGGTTTTACCCAATCCGACTTCATCCGCTAGTAATGCCCGTCCACCCATTTGTCTGAGGACTTTTCGGGCTGTTTCAATCTGATACCAGTATTTGTCGATAGCAGTTAATGTGGGTAGGCAAATGAGTTGGTCATAGTCTGCCATTACCGAGAGGTTAAACAGGTCTAAACGCGCTTCGTAGAAGTTAAGCGGGTCGTATTTACCAGCTTTCAGGGCTTCTAAGGCAGTGGAAGGATTGAATTGAAATGTATAGTTTTTTTCCATATTTATAGTTTTTCCTTACTTGGTCTGCTAAAAAGACCTGTCCGCTAGCCTAAAAGCTTTGCTAGGTAATAAGTGTAGTCATTATCCTTAGCGTTTGAGGCTAAGAATACGGGCGACCCACGGCTAGAACCCTTTATTGTACAGCAAGCGTTATGATGCTTGGTAGTGATACGGAAGTAGTGGTGAGACATAATCCTTGTCCCATAAGCAATACGGAGGACAGTTTTATATCTAGTCGAGTCTCCGAAACCCTTACTGGCTATATGCTGGACTATTTTTTCAAGGTTTAAGTAAGCGCGCACTCGTTTCAGAAAATGCGTAAAAAATGGCAGGGCTTCCTCGCCCTCGGCGGTGCTGGGCCGTTAAAAAACTGTCCGAAGTATTGATCAACAGGTTTTATCAAACATATTGATTGTTTTATGAACCTAAGCACTTTGTTTAAATTCTAGACAAATTTAAGGTAGCAACAATTAATCCAGTTCGATGTCTTGGATGCGCTGTTTATAAGGTTGGTTATTTGGTTGAATATTTTGCTCTTCTTGCTCAATTAATTGTATCCAGATATCATTCCAACTTGACTGTGGATTGACAAGTTCTGCATTCGGTAGCAACGAGCGCGCATTTCGAGCGAGCTGAGAATTTTCGGCGATCGCTATAATAACGGTATCGAGTTCTTGTAAGAATTGTCTAGGCAGTTGTGAAGCTCGTTCAATTCCTAGGTAAATTGTGGGTGGTGGTGTTGTAGAGTTATCCTGGTTATTTTCCTGTTCAATAAGCAAAATTGAAAGGGCTTCTATTGGGTTACAAGCAATCACAGCTCGCTCAATTTCTCCAGTAGTGGCTACCCAGAAAGCAGCTTCAGATGACAGGGGATGGGTTGTAGTAAAGTTGCCTCTTTCATCGAGAACAAAAGCGAACCGGGCTTCCCCCTCAAGCGTCCGTCCTGTAAAGACAGCCTTTTCTGAGCCGGCATACAACCAAGAATGAGAGTGCAATTTTTCAAGCAATTCTAAAGGTAAACTGTACTCGACTGCTAGATGCAATCGGACTTTTTGCCACTGAGTTTCATTCCTTTCAGGCAGGATTGACAGTTGTAACTCTAACTCATTTGCTGTTGCAGGAATTGCAGGTGCGGTTGTTTCTAGCTCAGATTGTGACCACTCTAATTTATTTGCTCTTGCAGGAGTTGCAGGCGCGGTTGCTGCTAGCTCAGATTGTGACAACTCTAACTCATTTGCTGTTGCAGGAGTTCCAGGTGCGCCTGCTACTAACTCGAATTGTGACGACTCTAGCTCATTTTCCTCTGCCTCGCCAGGGGCGATAGCTAAGTGTTGTGGCTGTATTAAAGCTTCAATTAGGGCGTTATCTCGCCCTTGGTCATAGCTAACGCCTCGATGCTTCTGCAATCCAGAAAAAGTGTAGGCTTTACCCAACTGAGTGCCACTTAAAGCGACCCCATCTAAATTGTAAGAAATGCCTTGACTGAAGCCGATTCCAGTTTGAGTCAATCCGACTTGCACCTCTACGGCTTGTTGCTGCAACCGCTCAACAAATTCTGGCATACTTGGGTTGTCTTGGGTAACTTCATCAATTAGGTCTTGCAATTGCACCCTGACGCTCTTGTTTCCCTTGCTTTTTAATTGCCTGTGTTCTCCTGTAGTCTGAGCTCGCTTGTCTGTTTCCCAACTGGGTGTAACAGTTTCCAGGCTGTAGTTCCGTTCGAGTTGGCGAATAGTTTCTTGGCTTTTGTAATAGTCCCAGCTATCGTCAACAACACCTCCATCTAGGCAAATGCGACTGGCGACGATGTGAATGTGGTCGTGTTCTGTATCGCTGTGCTTAACAACTGCGTACTGGTTGTTGTCAAATTCCATCGCTTTCATGTAGTTGGCTGCGATTGCCAGCCAGCGCTGGTCATTTTCTTCAGAATCTTCTAGTTTTTCGGTGCTATCGACAGATAAAGTGGCGTGAAAAACTGCTACTTTCAGGTTAGGTCTTAGTTGTCGGGCGATCGCAAATTCCGCAGCCAGTTCTTCAGGAGTTTGTCCGCACATAGTACCGCCAATTAGAGCAGCGTCTTTTTTGCCCAGTACGTAGTTTAGACAGCCCCGAAAGCCTGTACCTTTAATTTGTTTGCCAATCATAACCGTTTCGCAGTAGGTTTATTACATCAATTTCTCAGGCTTGTTAAAAATTAGCGGACTGTAGAATTGGTAAGGTTTGCAACTATTGTTTTAATAGCAGTTTGGTTTTGTTGAATGAGGTGCTGTACGCTTTCTAAGAGTCCTCTATTGACAATAACGGGTTCTCCCAATACCACAGCACTATTGCAAGCTTTAGCAATTTGATTGAGGTTGTTTCCTGCAATTCTCAATTGGGCATCAATCTTGCATAAAACTTGATAGGCTTTTAAGTCAAATGCAGCTAGAGGGCGTGGCATGGCTCTCCTCAAAGCTGCGCGGCGCATGAAGTCGCTCATGCTCAAATTGACTAGCGAGGCTCTTGCTTTAATTTGATTGTAGTCAGAGTCAGTGAGGCGAATGTGAATATGGTTGGATAGCAGCTCTCTAGGTTTGGCTTCCGGTAAAGTCTTCATAGTTTTTAATCAGTAAAAACCTTTTCCCAAGATACAAGTTAACAACTGTAATCGACAAGCGCTATTCAGGTGATTTTATCCCCCCCAATTGGAGAGGGCTGTTTAGACAGTTTATTAAGGTAGAGACTGACTATAATTTTCTTTATTTGTATAGAATAGTGGATTTAGGTGCGATCGCACTTGAATAAGTGATGAGCTTGTTGAATTGCTTTTGAAGCATTTTCTCCCTCTAATTTCTTAGAGCTATAGAATATTCAGCTTAAACCGTAGTACAAATAGTTACAATTGTCATTAAAGCTAAAGAAAGTATTAAACCCGACCTTACGGTTAGGCTTCCGTAAAAGGAGGGTGCATTATTTCTCTTCCTGCACGTAAAAGTGCGGTTTGTGATCACAAAAACATTGCTTGCTACCGAGAGAGAACAGCCATAACCGACCTCAACCAGCAAAGGCAGTCCTTGCACAAAAAAGCAGCAATTTAACCGAAAAAGTCAGGCGTTTGCAGTATAAAGTCAGGTAAATGCAGGTAAAGTGCACCCCCTGCAAATACCTGCAAAGCCCTGACTTTATACTGCAAAGCCCTGACTTTATACTGCACTTGCCTGACTTTAGCTGACGCAACAATTAACTATTTTTTAGCCCTTTTAACAAAATCCGAATTGATTTAATAGTCAAGTTCCGGCATCGGAATTGAATTAAAAATCAAGTTGAGCAAGTGTGAGAAAAGTGGCAGGCAGCTAAAATTTATGAAGCGATTTTGTAGCATAGCAGCCGTTATGCAAGTAATAAAGTTGAGGCTGGCCTGTCTGGTTTTTGCGCTCCGTTGAGACTGAAAACGAGACTTCGATAATAAGGCAAAATGTTGTTGTCAGACAAAGCTTGACAGTCGGGTAAAATGTTGTTGTGTGGCTAACTCTGACAATCTATCGGGTAAAATGTTAGAGTCTGGCAGAGCTTGACAGTCGGGTAATAATTTACCCCCTGACCACGAGAGCCCTTGGTTTTTTAGGGAGTGACGGCGATAGCTGGATGCACTGCAAGGTTTGCTAGATTGAGAGTCCACAATTCTTGTGCGGGAAAGCCAAAATTAGTGGTATGTTCGACCCAACTTGAGAATCAGTTGAGTAGATACATTGCCTCATCCCTAAAATCGATGACTTTTAGCATTGGCATCGACCCAGCGAACTTACTCGTACTCCAAGCTCGTTTAGCTGCTGTGGAGATGGAAAAATTAATGTAGTAGCAGTTGCCTAAATTATCATTTTCATCACAGACAGTGATCTGTCAACTAATCTTTTGAATCCGTGCAGCAACTCGAACTTTTCCCTGAATTTCAACCCAAACCCAGCTCCCTGAAATCCCCTCAACTAACGATGAGTTCAGAGGCGCTAGAGTCCTGGAAACAGCGCATTTTTGAACATCAACAATCTGCAACCGCCTCGCAACCGCGACAGGGAACACTATTCGAGGTAGCTCCCAATCCCTGTGACCCCAATAGCATAGACCCCTTTGCCCTGCAATTGCACAATCTCTCATTTTGTGAGAAACCCGATTGGGGCGATCGTACTTGCCTCTACTTCGTCATCGACAACGCACACCCCTTGCTCCTCTACGTCGGAGAAACAGACCGCACTCCCAAGCAACGATGGATGAGCCACGATTGTCACAGTTACATTGGCAACTACATCGAACTGCATCGGCGTTATTCTCTGGATGTGAGTGTAGCTATAGCTTTTTGGTACGGAGCGCCAGCTAAGCGAAAACAGCGGTTACAGTTAGAATCGGAGCTTATCTACAAGTGGCGATCGCCTTTCAACAAAGAATGCTGGCAGTGGTGGGGACAGCCGTTCGGGAAATAAAATTGCTAGGATTCCCGAGTAAGAAGTTTGGTTCTACCGAACCTAGTATGTAAAACTAACTAGCAAAATGCCAATGTAAGAAGCTCCTAAGAATAAAGTTGTCAAAATTTCTAAACCCATAGCCTTTTCTTTTGATGAGCTTTAATTTGTTATTAATTCCTTCCACAACTCCTTGAGTAGTCCTCCGATCAAAATACGCAATAATTTCTCCAATCCACCTAATAATTGTCCCACAGCTTTTGGGGAAAACGGAAATTGCATCTTTTAACCAATCACTTAAACTAAATAATCCTTCTACCCAATCTTTTGGGGCTTCAAAAATTTGTCTAAACTCTTCTTTCATTTGATGCATTTTTTGTAATGTAGGAGCAACTTTTTTGAGTGATTCTAACTGCTCTTTTTCGAGGCCAGTGAGATCCTCTTCATTTTTTAGTAAGACATATTTACTTTTTTTTATTCCGGAGAGTAGTCGCGATTTTTCCGAGTTATTTTTTAAGGCAAAGGCTGCTTTCTTAATCTTTTTTCTAGCTCCATCTAATTCTTCATTTACTTGCTTCATAACATGAAATCTATCGGCCACAACTTCTGCTTGTGGCATTAAAGCTTCTGAGACATTTTTATAAGGTTTCCACATATCTATACTGACTTCTTCTATTTGGTCTAAAACCTCTTCTCCCCAGGCTTCTAGGTATTTTTGTATTTCCACTTGAGTTCGATTTTTGACCATTCCTACTATAATTTTTTTATCGATATCTACTAAAACTACACAATAATTTTTCTGTCCTTTTACTAGAGCAATTTCATCAATTCCTAGCCTTTTTAATCCTGATGGTTTTTGTCCGCTCAATTCCTTTCCCCATTCTTTTAACATGGTTTCTATTTCTTGTTCGCTGACTCCATTCCTTTGAGCCACATTTTTAATATCGCTTTCTAATAATTCTGACAAAATCTTTTTTTTCAACCTCTCTGTATAGGTTCTAGTTTTTTTAACAAATTCTAAGTCTTCACTAAATTTTTTTGGGCAACCTTCACACCTCATCTGACGGCGATTTACTTGTAAATATACTTTTTGCTCTCCAAACGGCAAATCCCTCACTACATAATAATGATTTTGATGGAGTTTATCAGTTTTCTTCCCACAGTCGGGACAAATGGCTTTTTTGTTGTTATTATCTAAGTAAATCGTGATTCCTATATTTTCAATAATCTGATAACTTTTGACGGTCACTCCCTCAATATTAAGGAGTTTCGTCATTAGATGAAGTTGAGGATTGGAAGCCATAGGTATAATTTTTATCTTAATTTCTCTAAAATCTAACTTTATTAGACTACAAAAAGCCCTGTAAGTCAATATATAACTGCTTTGCCAGCGCCTAATGTTTATATTTTATAGTTAATTTTTATAAAAATTATTAACTTTTTTACATACTAGGTTCGGTAGAGCCAGAAGTTTCAGATGTTACTCAACACAATGGACGCACCACACTTAATTTCTGTAAACCCAATGCTTAGTAGAGATTGAGTTGGTGCCAGATTTTTTCCAAGTCGCTGTGTGATTGCATAATATTTGGTATACGCATCTCCATCGACCAATGAAAAAGTACCTCAACCTCGCCACCGCCCTCATCGCATCACTCAAGCCCAAATCCAAAATACCCATAATCGACACTTACGGTGAATCTATCCTTATCCAAGAACAGCAGCAAGCCCTGATGGAATCCTTGTTTGCCAGTTTGATGAGCGTTGGTTACTTCGGCAAAGCTCACCTGATTTGGGATGATGGTCAAGACAGAGAGCGGGAGATATTCACGGCACTGATGAGAAACGAGCCAATATTCCTGTATCGCCAAGGAGAACGACCTTCACCAAGCGTTGAGGGATATTATTGGCGGCTGATTGGCGAACATCCGAGTTTGAGAGTGTATGAGTTGCAGGTGGAAGTTGAAGGAGATTGAGGCGATCGATATCGCGATCGATGAAGAAAGTTGCCAAGGTTGCTGTTATGTAACCAAACACCGATTGAATATATCGATCGCTCCGGGTCTGGGCAAAGTGATTGATTATTCAGCAAATTTTACATGATGATGTATTTGTCACATAGCAGGTTGGATGTTCTGTTTTGGCTGGTGATTTGTTCAAATGCTGTTAAATTGAAGCGTAATAAATCTTTACTTCAGATTCAAGATTCGTATTTCTCGCTAAATATGTCATTTTTAGTCTAATGTTGAAACCGTTTACTGTCAGAATAATAGCCGCCAATTATTAATTCTTTTTAGCCTAGAAGACTTTTAGCCGCAAGCTGTCTCATCAAAATAGCTTTGAGTGTGTTAAGAAATGAAACACTAGAGAATAGAATATTGTAGCTTAGGTTACAAATATAAAGTATAACATCTAACCTACTTTCATTTCTTTCTTAATAGCGGGGTCTTCCAATGGCGATCGAACTTTCAAGTTTAACGTTTACTGATCAGGCTGATGTTGTCCCCATGTCTGGAGTGGATACAATAGTCAATACTGGCATCGCTAATACTCTTGGTGGCAACGACATAATTACGGGGACTATCACAGGCTCTGATCTCTACGGCATTTACAACCCTGGCATCATGAATACTGGTGCTGGTCATGACATAATCATTTCTAAGGGTGACATCTACAACTCTGGCACCATCAATACTGATGATGGTAACGACATAATCATTGGTACTAGCCAAGCAACCGACGGCATCTTTATCTCACTCGGCACCATCAATACTGGTGATGGTAACGACGAAATCACTGGTACTGCCATCGGTTCTGGCATAAATGTCAACTATCAGAGCATCATTGATACTGGAAATGGCAGCGACACAATCACTGGTACTGGCGGTTATGGTCTCCAAAACTATTTCATCATCAATACTGGCGATGGTAACGACAAAATCACTGGCAATGGCACTTTCTCTGGTGGCTACGGCATCGTTAACGTCGGTACAATGGATACTGGTGCTGGTAAGGATGAAATCACTGGCACGATCGCTAACGGCTGGGCTATTTACAACTATTCTGGCAGCACTATCGATACTGGCGATGGTAACGACAAAATCACTGGCACTGGCACTATTGGCATCTACAATAACGGCATCATCAATACTGGAAATGGTAACGATTCCATCATTACCGATGGAGGTTTTAATGGCAGTGGTAGCGTATTTCTAGGAGATGGTAAAGACTATCTCAAGGGTTTTGGTAGCGGTAATTTCGATGGTGGAAACGGTAAAGACGAATTAGAATTAACGTCAGGAAGTTATACTGTTGGAATATCGGGAACAGCGGTAAACTTCACTAAGGATAGCATTATCATGAATACTTCTGGGTTTGAAGAACTCATAGGTGGTGGCACAAAGTATGACTTTAGCCGTCTAACCAACGGTCAAACAATTAGTGTCGCCTAGCATTTTATTTGAAAAGTGGGGACAGCTAGCTAACAGAAAAGTTTGGCTGTCCTAAAAGACCCTTTATCGTATCGAGAAGAATCGACCCAACATTTCTTGTCCCTCAAATGAGTGACACTCAAATATGCGACTGGTCATGCACCCATAAGATTGCTCACAATAGGTTCAGGTACAAGGGAAATCACGAGGCTCAGAGTATGTGGGGATGGAAAAGCATTCTTAAATCAGGCGATGGGTTGGCAACCGCGCGACAAGATGTGCGGGAATTGCAAGTGCGGTTGATTGATTTATCTAAAAAATCGAATCGCCCCAATTGGCATCCCGGCAACCCAGATGGTCAATTCGGACCTAAAACGGAAACCGGCGTAAAAGCTTTTCAAAAAGACCAAAATCTTGTAGCTGACGGTCGAGTTGGTTCCATTACTGTAGAAGCGCTCTATACAGATTACGCCCAACTGCGAGATTTCTTAGGCGCTAGGCAGTGGCAACAAGCCGATGAGGAAACAGCCAAACTCATGCTCGAAAACGTTGGGCGACAATTTGAGGGTTCCTTCGAGCCAGGAGAAATCGAGCAAATTCCGTGTTCTGACCTCCAGGTCTTAGACAAACTATGGTTGGCATCTTCTGGCGGCCACTTCGGCTTTAGCGTTCAAAAGCGTATTTGGAAAAGTACGATTGCTGCTAATCCAGACGTAGACAATGCGGGTCAACTCTTTGGGGAAATTACCGGACAATTTGTAGATGGTGAATTGATAGAGTACAAGCGCGTTACCTTCAACCTGAGTGCTCTTGCGGGTCACTTACCTACGCTGTGGTGGCGGCGCAGCATGGTACTGGCTGGCTTTGGTCGCCCCGTCGCATCTTTGGTATCTCGTATGAATAGTTGCAAACTACCTTGACGCTCCTCAATCAAACTGATTGTATTCTTGAGCGATCGCGATCGCCTCTCAACACCCAAACTCACCGCAGGCAGTTTCAGGAGTTTTAGGATTTCCAGAGCGATCGCCTCCAAGCCCGCTGTCCCAACGCAGTAATCGGCTATGCCACCTTTGTAAACTCTGGTTCATTCTACAATCTCACAAAACTTCAAAGCGATTGATTTCACTTGAAGTGTAGGCTGACGGTAGCTTTTAACATGATTCCCTGGAAGCACAGAAGCGGGTGTGGCGATTCCTTATTGTTTCATCATCTTGAACGTACCACGATTGTCATCGACATCCACAAAGTAGCCGGTAATTAAGCGCTCATTATCCAACCTGCCACTGAGGACAGCGCGATAGGAAGAGTTAGGCAGTAGTTGAGCAATTTGTGCGATGGTAATTACAGGTCTGCCTCTTCCGGGAAACTCGTACACAGTGAATTCAAAAAGGCTGTCATTATTGGCTGGAATAATATAGCTTCCAATTAATTGCTCCTCATTTAATTCAATTTGAATTCGATAGGTAGTGGTGGCAAAACTAACTTTGTAATCCCAAAAGCCTACCAGCTTTTCTACTGTAGAAGCCGTAGAGATGGAAGCATTTAGTTGATAATCACCACAGTAGTTGATGAGCGATGCGCCCTCTAGTTCTGGCGGTAGAGAGTGGAGGCGTTTCCACAGCGCCCAATAGCTCGGATTGACTGCACACCCGATATCCGTGCAGTGATGTTGGTGGGATGTGTGGAATCGGCAGGTTGAACAGTTGGAAAGCATAATAATAAAGTCGGCACCATTGTCTATTCTAGGAGTTGCACTATGGCGATCGCCTCCAAGCCTGCTTTAGCAACGCAGCAATCTGCTATGCCACTCTCATACACCTTGGCTTATTGTCCAATAGTACAGGCTTAAGCTGATGAAGAGGCGCTGTATGCTTGACAAAGTGTGGGAGATTAGGGGCGCTATTCTGCTTTGACCTTCGTTAATCTCCCACCCATAAGCAGCAGTTCCTGGAACTCCAATTTTTCTCGCAATCGAACAAATAGGGATTGCGGGATTGGGCTGTTGCTTCACCGGCATTAATCAGCGCTGATGAATTTGCTGCTATAGTTGGGTAAAAACTGACTAAACTTAAATTTATGAAGAAAAATTTGTTTATATCCGTTATTATTTCATCTCTTTTTATCGTTGCGCTTCCTGCTAAAGCAGTTGAAACTAGGTGTGGGTGGTTGCTAGTTCCGACACCAGGTAATAGGTACTTAATTGATAAAAATGGTACTTGGACTATTGGAGCGCAAGGTGGATATCAAGCCCAAGGAATAGAAAACATTCCCAATGCGGATGACAAGGAAGTTGTGCGAACTAACGGCAATTATGGATATAACTGTACTTGTTTGAATGTTACAGTCAACAGCAATCTAAGGAGAATTCTGGAAATTCAAGGCGGTGAAGCATTGCCTCTGTCAACTTGCCGCGAAGATCCGAATCTGCCAAAAAGTCCTTAGTTTCAGCCAACACCAACTGTACAATCACAGTAAAGCTGAGAAACCACCGCAATCATGACCGACTCGATCGCCACCCAACTCAAACAAGCTTCCGAGGGCTTACTCTTCGGAAGCGAAACCGATGCCCCCTTCGAGGTCATTCATTGGCCGACACAGGGAGAGCTAACCCCGCCGAAACTCTTGCAACTCACCGAACATTCACCCGATGCTTCCGTCGAAGTAGTAACAGTCGATGAGTTTTTTGATGCCGCCACCCAAGAAGAAGATTGGCACGATGAAGAAGAACGGGAAATAGTGAAGCGCTTTCAGAACTTAGTGAGCGTCTTGAAGCAGAATCTATCGCAGTTGCAGGTTTACCGAGTTGGCAGCGTTGAGATTGATGCGTACATCATTGGAGTGACGGACGGTGGCGGAGTGGCGGGGCTGTCTACGAAACTGGTGGAGACTTGATTGCAACAGACAGGGTGAACTATGATTGTTTGTTAATCATTTAGTTACATAGTAACCATAATTAGAGTCAGGAACAGAGGTTGTAATATGAGCGCGCTTGGCAAAGTAATTAGTTGGCTTGCTTCTCTTTACTGTTTAGTTATGCTAGGAATTTTATTATTCCTCTCTTACACAGAGGGCAAGCCATTCCAGATGGGTATTATAGCTTCCTTTTTTATGTTCCTAATTGTTTTTCCTCCCCTCTGGTCTTACCTTGACAGAAAATATAATTTCAGGATTAACTGGCTAATCAAGTTTATTCTCTTCATCTTTTCTTACGGATTCCTAATGCTAAATATTAATGCAGTTGGTTAAAAGCCTCAAGCAAAAAAGTAAGTTCTATTCCTTTTTACTGACTGTCCACTTTGCTCTCAATCACCTGCTGAACCTGGGGAGACAGATTAGATAAGAAATTCAGCCCCGTCTCGCGTTCAACTCTTGCTACGGAAACTCGAAAGCTTTTCCATCCTTTCCCTTTGACGCTGGCATCGTTGGGCATCATCACAGCGATCGTCCTAGTGTCGGCTGTAATTCCCTGCATCCCCAATCCTTGTTGGTTGACAACCACGATAACTTTCCAATTCTTTGCCGGCACTGCAATCTTTTCTTTTCTGCCGATGCTGCCTTTCCTTCCTACGGGCCCGGCTACGATGTAAAGTTCCTTGCCCTGCTGCACCAATTCTCTACAGTAATCTTCCAAATCACCCCATACGCCTCTGTTAACTTCTGGCACTTGAGGCATCATATTGGTCATCAGGAATGTACTGCTGTTATCCGCTTCGTTACGGGTACGATCGGCACTGGGTGCAATGTGTCCCCTGTCATAGCCGCTTCCCATGTAATCGTTGGGTCGCACTTTGTACCAATCAGCGGGGAGGGAATCATCGGGGCGGAAATTGTCTTGGCGATCGGCTGCTCCAATCCAAGAGCGATTCAGTTGCCATGAAACCCAGTTGGCGGTGTGAGTTTTGTTGTTGTAGCTCATCACGTACTGACGTTTTACCAGTAAATAGTTGTCGATGCTGGCAATGCTAGAAACGGCATTGCTGGGATTTCCCAGGAGTAAGTTGCGGTTATTGATGGCTGAGCTGATGGGTTCTCTGGTGCTTGGTTTTGGTTGCTGCACCCTTGGTTTTTCACGACCAATTTGAGGAAGTCGAGATGGTGGTGATGGCTCAGTCAAGTTGCAGCCGCTAACAATCCCTAACAAAATCAGAGCGATCGCCCCCCGTTGCCACAATTTCTTCACTCTCAACTGCTCCTCTTACATCTTCCATGCCAAGCTTATCAGCAGCCTGCCACTTAACAAAAAGAATACGGCACCGCTAGTCGTATCTTAAAATACGAAGCAAATGTTCTGTCGTATCTTAAAATACGACGAGGCAAACTTTCTGTCGTATCTTAAAATACGACTTTTCTGAGTGAAGTTATGGCAAAGCAGAAAATTATTATTGGGATTTTAGCCAATGCTGGCGGTGTTGGCAAAACAACGTTAGCAGTACATCTCGCTTACGAGATATGCAAGCGAGGACTCAAAGTAGCTTTAATCGACCTCGATCCTCAACGAGCTTTAGATGTATTCTGTGGCTTACCGAGCGCAGAAGTTGAAAACACAGTTGTCCGAGTATTTGACAAAGACTTCGACGGAAATTGGCCCTTGGTTTCGGCTTGGAACCATCCCGATATCGAAATCTGTCAAGGTCATCCCGCTACCGCACAGGTGGCAAGTGATTTGGTCATTCGGAGACGTGGTGAGTACGTGCTGGCTGATCGCTTAAAGAGCCATCCCCTACGCCACGATGTGGTCATCTTAGACTGCCCTGCCACCATAGGAATCATTTGCGAAAATGCAGTGGCGGCTGCCACCGGCATACTAATTCCCCTTCAGTTAGAGATGAAATCTGTTTCCGGCGTAGCTGACTTGACGCAGTGGTTGATTGGAATTGGCGACGACTTAATGCTAGAACCACGCCCTCCAGTCTTAGGCTTAGTTCCCAGCTTATATGACAACAGCCGCGCCATTCACCGCCAGTACCTCCAGCAGTTACCTGAAGTCGCCGCACAACTGCGAGTAAAACTATATCCGCAGATTCGAGATTCCTCAGAATTCAAGAATGCGAGCGCCCACGGCTTGCCCTTACAAAAATACCGCCCAGCCCATCCCGCTTGCAAAGACTTCAAATCGATCGCTGACGACCTCGTTACCTTAGTGAAGAAAGGAAACTTTAATGGCTAAACTTCCTAAAATAAACGAACGCTTTGCGGGTGCTTATCAAGCGGCTGACCAAGCCCAACGGATTGCCGAATTACAAGCTGAAGTAGATAGGCTGCGAGCTACACCATCTCCAGAGCTTGAGCAACAAATGGCAGCTTTGCGAGAGCAACTGAAAGCGCAGTCGGGTGAATTAGAAGTAGATGTAGATTTAATTGACCCCAATCACTACCAACCTCGCCAGACAATTACACCGGAAAGTATTCAAACTTTGGCTCGGAGTTTGGCTCACGACGGGCAAATTACTCCACTGATCGTCATTCCTCAAGGTGAAAGATACTTGTTGTGGGACGGACAGCGCCGTTGGGAAGCGGCTAAACAGTTGGGTTGGAAAACAATGCGGGCTGTCACTGCCCCCATGCCTCAAGATTTACATCGCAAAGCGCTGTTGACGTTTATCCATCACGAAGACCTCAACCCCTTGGATAAGGCTGAGGCGATTATTCAGGAAATAGCTACCATTACCGGCCGTGAACCTGAAGAGATTTCTACTGTACTCTCAACAGTGTTGCGGCGTTTGGAACGTTCGTCTCAGGCTCATCAACTGACTGCCCTCGTAACGGCTGCGACAGAAGAACAGCAGCAAGGAGTGAAATCTTTGGGAGTGAGCGAAACGGAGGAAAAGTTGCTGTTAGCTTTGTTGGATTTAGCTTTAAATCCCGCTTCGGTGAAGGCTAACTTAATTCCTATGTTGTCCCTGCCAAAGGATTTGAAGACAGCAATTCGAGAGCAAGGGCTGAAAGGAGCGCACGCTTTAGCTTTGACGGTTTTATCTGCTAAGACTTTAAAGGCTTCTGAGCGTCAGGCTAAGAAGGAGAGGATTGAAGCGACTAACCAAGTGATTGAGCAAGATTTGACGGTAGCGAAGACGCGCGAGTTGGTGGGACATATCAAGGCTAAATACCTAAAATCAGTCACTTCTGAGTCGAAAGAAGTCACAACATTGGTGCGGGGGGTTAAGAAGTTATCGAAAGTAGTGATGGTTTCGACTAGCGCCGAACAACTGACGGAGTTGCGCCAAGTTTTACAACAAAAGCTTTCGGAAATTGATGAAATTTTGAGCTAAACATCATAAATTTAAAAATGGCTTAGGCTGTCTGGTTGACAGAAACAAAGGCGATCGGCCCCTGCTCGATTCATTCTCATATTTGTTTGAAAAGGGGATAATATTAAAGGTCGCTACCGTTTGAGAGCAGCGAGAGGCGATCGCTAGTTTCATCGGAGATGGTGGCTTATTTTGCTGCACCGTTGCGTCCGATGGAGTAGCAATTGTGGCAGGCAACGCATCCGGGCGCGTATATTTCCTATGGCTAGAAGGGATAGAGCCATTAACATAAATTTCTTACACAATTGTTGGCGCATTGTTGGCGCGGCAGACTTTGCAGAGTTCGATCGGCTTTTGAGCCGGACGGGGAACAGATGAGGCGGGTTGATTTTTGACAGTTTAAAAACGACGCAACCCGGTTTAATCTGGGTAGCGCCGCTGGTGGCAGGGTTTTCCTAGTTGTCAGGCTCGGTTAGAGTGGTCACATCAAAAAAAATATCGGAGCAATCGCATGAATTTAAAAAGATGTGCGGTGATGGGCTTGTTGCTGTTCGTGGCGGGTTGCATGGACGACAGGTTTCAATCTGTATCAGAAAAAAGATTCGGTGATGCTTGGCCGTTGACAGTATCTCACGGGCAAGTGGCGTGTTTTAATGGCGAAGATGGAGAAATTTTTTTTTTTGTTGCACCAGATGGAAAGGAATATTCGCTTCAGGGTAACCCAGCTCCTGTCAGGAAAGTTCTTCTCCCAATTTCCCCTATTACCAAACGCGACCCTAAAAATTCAGACGTGTTTATGAAAACTGACGTGCTAATTAAAGAAGGAAAACCGTTGTGTGACCCATCAAAAATGATTTTTTGACAGAAAAAAATCAAATGAGTTGGAAAAGGTGCGTGGCAATAGGTTTGTTGTTACTTGTGACAGGCTGTGTGGATGAGGGGTCGCGACCCGTGTCACAAGAAGAATTCGGGTAATTGCTCAACCCCCTTGACAAGAAGACAAGATAGAGATTAGGTAGAGAAATGGAAAAACTGCCCGACCTAAAACAACTATCGAACCAGGCAAAAGAAGCCTTGATAGTGGAGCTATGGCAGGAAATCCAAAAACTCACCGCCGCCTTAGCAGCGAGAGAGGAAGCCAAACCAGAGACCACCCCCAGCAAAACTAGCAAAAATTCCAGCACTCCCCCCTCAAAAGGATTCAAGCCGAACATTAAGCCATCGAAAACTGAGGGGAGCAAAAGGCAAAGAAGCGTAGGCAGAGCAGGAGGGGGAAGAGAACTACATCCCCATCCCGACCAAGTAATCATCGCCCAACTGAAAAGTTGCCCTCAGTGTGGAGAGAAAGTCACCGTCGCCACCCAAAAATTGCAGGCAGTCTACGAAAAAATCGAACTACCGCCAATTAAGCCAATCATCACCCGCATCGAACGTTATGGTGGTCACTGCGCTTGTTGTCAAACCGACTATGTTGCCCCTGTACCATTGGGAATGGAACCAGGTTCACCATTTGGCAGTTCAATTCAAAGCTTAATCACATATCTCCGTTATACTCATGCCATCAGCTACGAACGGATGTCGGGAATCTTGGCATCCGTTTTTGGGTTAAAGATCTCAGAAGGAGCAATCGCTAACCTGTTGGGGAAAGTCAAAACCAGTTTAGACGATCGAATAAGTCAAATACTGCAACGATTGCGACAGGCAAAATTAATCTGCTCGGATGAAACGAGTGCGAGAGTTAACGGACAAAACCAATGGGAGTGGGTATTTCAGAACCAGGATATTTGCTTGCATGTCATCCGCCCGAGTCGAGGAACTGGGGTAATTAACGAAGTTCTCGGGGAACATCGCCCACAGGTGTGGGTGTCAGACCTATTTAGCGCTCAAAAAAATCACCCAGCAGCACAATGGCAAGTGTGTTTAGCCCATCAACTGAGGGATTGCCAATATGCCATTGATGCTGGAGACAAGATTTTTGCCCCAGCGATGAAGATGTTGTTATTAAGGGCTTTTGTCATCCATCGACGACGCGATAAAATGGACGAGACGAGACTGGACCGATATCGCAAAAATTTACAGGAAAGATTAACCAGAATTTTGAATTTAGCACCACACCAACCGGATGGTATCCGGTTACGAAAACGCTATGGTGAGCTGATTGATAATTTGTTTTTATTTCTGGAAGATGCGGCAATTCCACCCACAAATAATTCTAGCGAACAAGCGATTCGGATGAGTACGATCTTTCGCCGTGTGACCAACTGTTTTCGTTCAGAATGGGGGCGAGATTTATTTGCGGCTGTTCGTTCAGTTGTGAATACTGGTAAAAGGCAGGGCTTAACTGCTTATCAAGCTATTCAGCAAGCCCTCTCTATTCATGGCTCCCTTTTTTCCCCTAGTTGAGCAATTACGAATTCGGTTACTGGTGGCCACTAACAGTGCCACGGGGGAAATTGGCTTGCTTTAGGTCAGAAAGCTTAGAAGTTATTTATTTTGCTGCACCCGATGGAAAAGAATATAAACTCAAGGGTGTGGCAGCGCGCTCAGAAAAAAATCTTTTTCCAATTCAATCTATCCTCAAGCGCCACCCAAAAAATCCACGCTTGTACATGGAAATCCATATTCTGATTCAGCACGGGGAGAGGCTGTGCCCTTTGACGGAAAATCATTACTATTAACAAGCGCCCAAGCATTACAGCTTGGGTATTCAACATCAAACTCTATGGAACAAAAGTTGAATAATAAAAACTTGTCTAGGTGATGCCAGACTTAGTAAGAAAAAGAGGAATTGAAGGACAAATCAAATGAGTTTTAAGAAGTGCGTGGCGATAGGTTTGTTGTTGTTAGTGACAGGCTGTGAGCAAAGGAACTCGCGACCTGTTTCCGAAAAAGAATTCGGTAAGGACTGGCCCCTTACTGTAAAAAGTGGCACCCTAGTTTGTAGAATTTCACCCTTGGAGCGGTGGGTTTTCTTTATTTCTCCTGATGGCAAACCACATAATCTTATCGGCAACAAAAAACTTTACCCAATTCTTCGGATTGTAAAACCTGCTATCAGAAACTCAGATTCTAGAGCAGATTCTAGATTTGTTGCCGACAATATCTTGCTTAAAGAAGGTCTTCAATTGTGCCCGGAACAATTTAGGCGGGTACCCCGCTAATAGTTGCGGGAGGCAGCCACTAACACTAGAGTAATCCAAGAAATAAATGATCCAAAATGCTGGGATACTGGAGAAATAATCAGTGTGCCATCTGTTCTATGTTTCCAGAATCTCTTATCCAACT
Source organism: Microcoleus sp. S13C4 (assembly GCF_036700865.1). Taxonomy (NCBI): domain Bacteria; kingdom Bacillati; phylum Cyanobacteriota; class Cyanophyceae; order Oscillatoriales; family Microcoleaceae; genus Microcoleus; species Microcoleus sp. S13C4. The sequence goes on along the minus strand of NZ_JAUBPS010000026.1, from coordinate 69,623 downwards.
CACCGACAGCCTTAAATCCCTTTACATCAACACATCTAAGAAATTAAAAGGAAGTGATAGACGGCAATTTATGGCAGAAGTAGTTAAAGGTTTGGGACGAGGAGGACAAATAATCGCAGAAAGAGAATTAGGTTGGAATAGACGTACCATTCGTAAAGGGATGCAGGAATTAGAGCATGGAATGTCGATTGCTGATTCGTTCAGACTTAGGGGACGCAAGCGTATTGAAGAGAAGTTACCAAATTTACTGTCGGATATAGTATCAATTGTAGACCCGCAGAGTCAAACAGACCCAACCTTTAATAGTATTAAACTATACACTCGTCTTTCGGCAGCCGAGGTTCGTCATCAACTGATTGAACTCAAAGGATACCAGGATGAAGAACTGCCTTCCATTGAGGTTATTCGACAACGATTAAACCAATTGGGTTATGGCTTAAAGCGGGTTACTAAAACCAAGCCAATAAAAGAGATACCCGAAACAGGAGCTATTTTTAAAGAGGTTAATCGTATAAATAAGGAAGCTGATGATGACCCAACAACATTAAGGATTTCTATAGATGCGAAGGTTGGGATAAAAGTTGGGGAATTCGATAGAGGTGGAAAAACTCGTGTCACTACTGTTGCATTGGATCATGACTTTTCAGATTGTTCAACTTTAACTCCCTACGGCATTTTCTTGCCTCAAGAAGGTGAACTATTTTTATTCTTCGTTCAGTCCAAACTGACTGCTGATTGTATTGTTGACCTAATTGAAAATTGGTGGTTGGCAGTGACAGAGCGCTTCTCTCACATCCATAAAATAGTTATTAACCAAGATAATGGACCCGAAAATAGCTCTCGGCGAACTCAATTTATGTTTCGTATTCTTGAATTTGCCTACAAGTTCCAACTTACCATCCAATTAGCTTACTATCCACCTTACCACAGCAAATACAACCCCATTGAAAGAGCTTTTGGGTGGCTCGAACAACATTGGAGTGGTAGCCTGCTAGAGAGTGTTGATACCGTACTCAAGGAAAGCTTCGACTCTAACTTTTAAGGGCAAAAATCCTACGGTTACTTTGATTGATAGGGTTTACCATACAGGAGTCAAGTTGACGCTCAGAGGCAATGGCGGAAGTTGAAAAGAAAATTCAGCGTTTACCAAACTTGAAAAAATGGTTTGTTGAAATCTTTTGTAATTCTGCTTGATTTTGGATCATTTATTTCTTGCAACACTCCAAGTCCAGAGGTGAAAGCATAACCCCTAGTTTATTGGCTACCATCCAGTAGGCTTTCATCGGGGTTAAAAGGCAGAACTACGCTTAAGCCCAACCCGGTAACTGTCGAGCAAGAATCTATGTGTAGCGCAAGCAAAGATATGTTTGAACCATCGTTATTGTGAATGGTGTAATGGCTAAATCAAGGATAAATCTGTTGAAAAACACGGTAAAGACTGGTTAACACGCCTGCCAAAAGGCAAGGCTAGGGCATGAGCGATTCGTGAGTCGCCTCATAAGCACCGCCCGTAAACCCGGTGGAGAATATCACACTAAGGATTCAACCAAAATGTAATCGGGACGAAGTAACCCCTTAATTATATCTGGAGAGACCGAAATCCAGTAAGTAGCTAACGAAAGATAATTAGGGGTGGGATTGTATCAACTAACTCCTGCACAAATATAGCCTGGGTATTTAGTTATTTACTTAGTTTTAGGTGGTGTTAATAAACTCCCAGATACTAGCTAAACCGTTATAAATCGGGAGTTTTGCTGTTTTATCTGAAGCGTCAACCTGAGCAAATGTGGTACTAATCAGTAGTTATGGTTTTGGTGTTCTGGCTACTGTACCGAAGCTATAGTGTTTGTTTTAGTTGGGTCTTTCCGAGGTGTTTTACGCTGCGTCTTACGCACAAGTAAGACGTAAAGTAAGACTTTTTTGATACTTGTATTACCAATTAATCTTTTTGTCTTACTAAAAACCTATACGGTAAGTCTGACAAAATATTGTTATATTTCCACTGCCTCTCGGACTTGTTGCAAGCGTTCAATAACATAGGGAAGGAACGCTACTCGACCACTGCAAAACGCGCAAAGACAAGCGAACGGGCGATCGGTGGCTCACACCGCTAAGGGTGATTAGTGGCTCACACCGCTAAGATTTCCGAAAAGTGGGAGGTTAAGGGCGATCGCATTCATCAACGTTTACAACAGAATTTGACCAGCTTTGAGCAACAGAGGAGTTTGGTTAAGGATTCATCAGACTCCTGAAGCCATGTCGGGTAAAGTTCGCCAAAGTGACATCTTGACTGCTCTAAGCGATCGCTTTTTGGGTTTTCTTGCTTTCAGGCGTGAAGTCGATATGCTGAGATTGAGCAGAGTTGTAGGGCGATCGCAAATACCATTGTGGCTGCACCGATGATGAACCGGGCCAATACCCTTTTCCTCAACGTTTTGAATTTTATGAATAAATATTAAAAGAAATTGAGAGATGCCGTTCTCACTCCTAGTATTACCGTATAAGCCATCTATCGGCCGACATAGATTTTCTTGAATAATCCTTAACCCAGGGAATAGCCAGCCATGAATTTAACCGGATCAACCCATTCCAGTACCTTAGTCTTCATTGATTCTAACGTTACCGATATTAATCATCTGCTCACGGGTCTTGCTTCTAATACCGAAGTGATCACCCTCGATACAACCCAGGATGGAATTGAACAAATTACCCAAGCGCTCTCAGAACGAAAAAATATTGACAGCATTCAAATTGTTTCTCACGGTGCAGACGGACAGCTACAACTCGGCGCCACAACATTAACCTCTGAAACCCTCAACACCTACACTCAGCAGTTAAGCCAGTGGGGTCAAGTGCTGAACCCCGATGGAAATATTCTACTTTTAGGCTGTAATGTCGCCGCTTCAGACGCCGGAAAAGCCTTTGTACGACAGTTAAGCCAGATCACAGGCGCCCATATTGCCGCCTCCGATGACCAGACCGGAAATGCGAACCTCGGTGGAGACTGGCTATTAGAATATGCAACCGGGTTAATTGAAGCGCCTCTCGCTTTTCAACTCGCCGCAATGGAAGCTTATGAAGGCGTACTCGCGAACTTTTCAGTTAGCACGCCCAATCAATTGAGAGATGCCCTCACTCAAGCTCGTAATAACTTTGAAGCGGATGAAATTACTATAACGGGTAATATTAGCGGATTTGGTGAATCCTTTGCCATCGATCTTCAGGATGGTGAACCTTTATCTATTATTGGAAACGGTCGTACTATTAATGGCGGAAATAACACTCAACTCTTTAATATTGTCAGTGGAAAAGTGGTTCTCTCTAACCTTACCCTTCAAAATGGTTTAGTCAACGGAGGAGATGGTGCTGGTGGCGGTGGCGGTGGTTTAGGTGCGGGTGGTGCTTTGTTTGTCAGTGGTGGGAACGTCACCGTTGAGAGTGTCACCTTTAATAATAACCAAGCCAGAGGCGGAAACTCTCCGAATGGGGCAGGCAAAGGCGGTGCAGATGAGGAAAGCGGTGCAGCCGGAGGTAATGCGGGTGGCTTCAATGGTCGCTTAGATACAACGGGTGCTTTTGCGGTTGGTGGCGGTGGTGGTGGGGGAGGAACAGAAAGTAATGGTGCAAACGGAGGTAATGGTAACTTTGGCGGTGGCGGTGGCGGTGCTGGCGGTGGTGGTGGGGGTACGACTGCACCTGATGAAGGAGGAAATGGGGGTCAAGGGGGTAACGGCGGCTTTGGTGGTGGTGGTGGCGGTGGCGGTGGCGGCGGCCGTGATTATGACACTGTTGGCGGCGATGATGATGGGGCTGGCGGCGGTGGCGGTCAAGGAGGAGTATTTGGCGGAAATGGTGCTGCGGGTGCTGGCGCTGGTGGTGGTGGCGGCCAAGGGGGCGGCGGTGCTGGTTTAGGCGGAGCCATTTTCGCCAACGAGGGTGCATCGTTAAGCTTAATTAATGCAACGTTTAATAATAACCGTGCTGAGGGAGGTACCGGAGCAAATAACGGTCAAGGTCGAGGGGGAGCAATTTTTGTGATGGGTGGTGCCACGGTTAATGCTGTTGGTACAAACTATAGCGGAAATTATGCTTCAACTGGGGAGAATCAGGTTTATGGAAATATTGGGAATCTTACCCTTCCGACATTAACAGTTTCTAACTTAACTAACCCTGCTGAAACGAATACAAACGGAGCATTTCGACTAACACTTGAGCAAGCGTTTTTTAACGATATTACCGTTAATTATAATACTGCTGGAACGGCAACCAAAGACACAGATTATACAATTCCCCAAACCATTGTTATTCCGGCGGGTCAAACAGTTGCTGAAATTCCTGTCACCGTAAAAGACGATATCGGCTTTGATCCGAATGAAACGGTTATTTTAACCCTCGCAGCAGGGAGTCCAAATTTTTATACCATTGGTGCTGCTAATAGTGCCACACTAACCCTTGATGACAACGAACCGGAAGTTAGTATTACGGCTGGAACCACTCCTACTGAAGCGAATGAAGTTTCTGGAACGTTTAATATTAACTTAACCCGACCTGCTCCGGAGGGAGGGTTGGATATTAAATATACAGTCGCAGGAACGGCTAGCAAAGATGACTACACGGCCACGTTAAATGGTGGAGAAATTCCATCCGATTCTCTGATTATTCCGACGGGAGCCAGTACAGCGTCAGTTAATATTAAACCCGTTGATGATAGTTTAATAGAAGGGCAAGAAACGCTAAAATTTACGTTGATTGAACCTGCTGGTTTAGAACCCTATGCGGTTAAAGATGATGCAACCGAAGCAACTTTATCAATTACCGATAACGAAAAACTACCCATTGTTAAACTTGGAAAAATTGGCAATCCTTCAGAACAAGGGCCAACTTCGGGCAGTTTTAGCATCTTTTTAGCTGATCCAGAGACAGGCGAACCGTTAGAAAATCCCCCGTTAAAAAGCGATGGACAAGCTTTAGAATTAGAAGTTTCCTATGAAATTAGCGGAACTGCAAATAACGGAGCCGATTATTCTGATCTCTTAACGTCTCCGATTACCATTCCCGCCGGAAAAACGAGCGCCGCTTTACCTGTAGAAACCTTAGAAGATCTGATTGATGAAAACGATGAAAACGTTACAATTACCCTCAAAGATATTAAACCCGAGGGTGCTATTTATACGATTGACACGACCCCTGCAACCTTAAATGTAACGGATAATGATACGGTGGGAATTACCGTTTCTCCGATTAACGGTTCTACCCATGAACAGGGAGGAGAAGCTGGTTTTACCGTCCAACTGAATAGTCAACCCGAACAACCTGTTACCTTCAATTTTACCAGTTCTGACACCACAGAAGGACAACTTCCAACCCCATCAATTACCTTTGATAGTAGTAATTGGAATCAACTTCAAACGGTTAAAGTGAAAGGCGTTGATGATAGCGAAAGAGATGGCGATCAAACCTATTCGATTCAAACCACAATTAGCAGCGATGATGTTAATTATAGTACCCTTAGCCTAGCAAATATTCCCGTCACAAATATTGACGACGAAACCGAAAACGTTTTAATTTCTCAGTCTAATGGAAGCACAGAAATTAGCGAAGCAGGTGCAACCGATAACTTTGAAGTGGTCTTAACGGGTTTTCCGATTAATGATATTGTTGTTAACGTGACCCCAGATTCACAAACGGATCTCGGTAAGGGACTCGGACAACCGATCGCCTTAAATTTCACCCCAGAAACTGCAACTACCCCGCAAACTGTCACCGTTAAAGCTGTTGATGATGATGTTGTAGAAGGCAAACATCAAAGTACAATTAGCTATATTGCCAATAGTATCGATCCGCTTTATGCAGGTTTAAAAGGGGAAATAAACGCTGCGATTGCAGATAATGATAGTCCAACCGTTAGCGTTAAATCGGCTGGAAATGGAAGTGAACAAAGCATCGTTCCTGGGATTGTCCAGCTAACCTTAGATCATCCCGCACCCAGCGAAGGATTAACCGTTAATTACACGATTTCAGGGGTGGCCACGCCAGGGGGAGATTATACAGCCGTTGGTCTAAATACAGCTTCAAAAACCGGGTCAGTTTATATTGCACCCGGACAAACTGGAGCTAATCTAAATATTACCCCAATTCAAGATTTAATCACCGAAATAGGCGGAGAAAGCGTCACCCTTCAATTAGAAACAGGTGCAGGATATAACATCGGAACAGCCACACCAGTTAACGTTCTGATCACCGATGATGATGTGCCAGGGGTGCGAGTTTTAGAAACTGGAAATGGGACTCAAGTGGTTGAACAAAATGCCACGCCACCGACTATTAATAAAGCCGACACTTATCAAATCTCCCTCACCAGTTCCCCAGCCGTCGATGAAATTGTTACCATTACACCCAATTATAATGCTGCCAATTTACAACTCCTCGACGCAAACCAAAATCCGATTACCGATATTACATTTGACTCAACCAACTGGAACCAATCTCAAACGATTACCCTTGTCGGTTTAAATGATAATCAACCCGAAACCCTCGAACAAATAATTACCCACAGTACCAGCAGCACCGATCCAACGTCTCCCTATAAGAGTGGCTTAGAAATTGATGGGAAATCACTTCCGAATGTCACCGTTGCGATTACTGAACCGACTTATAATTCTGCGGAAATTGCCGACGGATTAGGGTTACTTCTTGAACGTATTGCCGAAAGTTTACGGCAAATGTTTAAAGAAACCAGCGTTCCAGTAATCGGTTCTCTGAGTGGTTCTGAACCCGCATTTATTGACACGATCAAAAATAATATTGTCAATGCGGTTAAAAGTACCGCTAACCTCACCCAAGACAAGTTAAAAACGTTACTCACTGACCAATTAAAGACAATTTTTCCCGATGTCAACGTGATTTCATCGGCTCTCCCGGAAGACGTTTCGTTTGGTATTGATTTGGGGAAACGTTACGCCACCGCAGCCAATTTATCTAAAGATTTTGGTTTACCGGGTTTGGGTTTAGAAGTCGAGGGTCAAGCGGAAGCAAGTTTTGAATACGATTTAGACTTAAAGTTTGGCTATCATCAAGATTTTGGCTTCTATGTTGACACCGCAGGAACCAAACTCTCAGCCGATGCGTTGGTGGGTTTAAACGATAACTTTAGTGCGAAAGCAACTTTGGGTTTCTTGGATTTAACGGTTAAAAATGGTGCTGAAGATACCGTCAATGGCGGAACTAAAAAAACCCAAGCTTCACTGGATGCTAACTTTGCATTGAAAGATATTGATCTGGATGCCGAAGGAAATTTAATTGCCGATTCTGGGGATGGAAACCGACTCACGTTAACCGAATTAAAAGGATTTAACCAACTTCGTCAAACCAATCAAGCCACTCTTGAAACTTTGTTTGATCTCAAGATTGAAGCGGGCGCTCAAGTCGGGTTAAATGCTAAAACGAGTATTCTGGGAAGTTCTGCCATTCCTTCCTTTAATTTCGAGGTAGCGGGACAATTTGATATCCTCAAAGTAGACGGTTTTAAAGTCACTGGCCCCCAAACCCCGCAAATTGATTTTCAAAATGTTGCGATCGATATTGGCACGTTTGTTAGCAACTTTGCCAAACCAGTTTTAGAACAAGTTGATAAAGTTTTGGAGCCATTCCGCCCGCTAGTCGATGTTCTCATTCAAGATACTAAATTACTATCAAAATTAGGATTAGAGGGAGTCTTTGATAAAAAATGGCCGATTCCAACTGGGGGAGATGATCAGGTTTCCACCTTAGAATTAGCGGATGTTATTTTAAAGGTTTTAGGGAATGAACTTCCGCCAAAAGTGTATCAGTTTTTAGATACATTCATCAAGGTTGATAACTTCGTCAAGCAAGTTAATAGTTTACCTGGGGGTGAAACCATTCTCATTCCCCTTGGTGATTTTAAATTGCCTAAATTGCAGGATTTAAGCAAACTGAGTCCAGGTGAAGTTGATACGATCGCCCAAAATACAACAAGCTTGACAGCAGATTTTGAGCAAATCTTCCAGACGGCAACGGATAGTGCTAAAAAGCAAGCGGCAGAATATTTGAAAGGATTAACCGCCGATCTGTCCTTACCCAGTCTTGAATCTGTCCTCGCGCTTCAGCAAAACGTTAATCTGCTCGAAACTGAACTCAATAACCTTCTCCAAACCACCCCGAATAGTGCGAAAAAACAAGCGATTCAATTCCTAACAGATTTTGCCGATCGTCTACCTTCATCGCAATTTGCTGATTTTAGCAAGCTTAATTTAAGCGAGATTGATCAACAAGCGAGCGATGTTAAAACTGAACTGGATAAAATTATCCAAAACGCCGATACCTCTAGCAAAAAAGCAACCACTGAATTTACGAAAAGCTTCACCTATGGTGATGGGGACACCGCCTCTCTCTTTGACATTCCCCTACTCAAAGATCCGAAAAAAGCGATGGGTTTATTGTTAGGTCAAGATGTCTCTTTATTTACCTTTGATGTTCCTGAAGTTGCCTTTAATGTTGGGGTGCGACAAACCTTCCCCATTTATGGCCCAATTCGGGGTTTACTTGAAGGTAAATTTGGTGCTTCCGCCGACTTTGCTATTGGGATGGATACCTTCGGTTTGCGGCAGTGGAAAGCGAAAGATTTTGCCGCTAATGAAGCGTATCGCATCCTTGATGGGTTCTATATTAGCGATCGCGAAAAGCCGGATGGTACGGGTGCAGATGTGGCAGAAATTAAGCTCAATGCCACCGTTGCAGCAGGCGTAGGTATCGATATTGTCGTCGCTTCTGGTTATCTCAAAGGCGGAGTTGAAGGGTTATTTAACCTCGATTTAGTTGATAAAGGTGAAGCCAATAAAACCGATGATGGTCGCATTCATGCGATTTCTGAAATTGTTCCTCGTTTTAATGATTTGTTAAGTTTAATCGGAGAAGTTAATGCGTTTCTCGGTGCGGAAGTCAAGGTGTTGGGTGAAACCGTTTATGATAAGCATTTTGCCACCTTTAACTTAGCAAAATTCAAAATTGGAAATAGTAGTATCGGAAAAGTACAGGATGGTTATATTTCGGGAGCAAGGGTTTTCTTAGATGCCAACTTTAACGGCATTCAAGATTTCGCTGATCTCAATAGTAACGGAGTTCGCGATTTTGAGGATCTCAATAATAACGGAATTCGCGATACTTATTCAGCACCCGATCTCGATACCGGAGAAATCGTTCAACTACTCGAAGTTTTCAGCGAACCCTTTAGCGAACCTAGTACAATTACCAGTCCCGATGGTAGCTACGATCTCAATATTTTCAATCATTTTGATACGAATGGCAATGGAAATATTGATGCCGATGAAGGTCGAATAATTGTGATTAATGGAGTTGATACCTCGACTTTCCTTCCCCAAATTGTTCCTCTCGAAACCATCGCCACAGCAACCATTGCTTCACCTCTAACTTTGCTCGCTTCCCAAGGTTTAACACCTGATTTTGAAGGAGCTAAAACTCAAGTTAAAAATGCGTTTAGTCTGCCGTCCGCGTTAGAGTTATTAACAGATATTCCGACGGATGTAGATATAACAGTTCTGGGGTTACAGATCCAACTTCAGAATCTGGTTATGGCAGCAACCCGAAGCCTTTCCGAAGCACCGTTTATCAATTTACAAATTGAGTCAGCCGAGGTTAAAAATCAAGCAGGTTTATTGTATCTTGATCGCAACGGTAACGATCAATTTGACACAGAAGAACCGGAAGTGATTAGCGATCCAGCTAATGATGGAATTCGTTTTCTTGATCTCGATGGTAATAAACAATTAGATAGTGGAGAATTCTCCTCTCCCGTTGCAACAGCCGGAATTTCTAAAGCCGTATTCCAAACCGTTGCCACTTTAATTCAGAACGGAGAAACACCCAACTTAAGTGATGAAACGGTTGTTAAAACGTTGCTAGAAAATGCTATTTCTGGTTTAACTCAACAAGACCCGAATTTAACTCTGGATGCCGATATTTTAACCTCAACAGTTGCAGAAATTATCGGGAAGAATCAAAGCGTTGATAGCATTCTCGCCAATACGGCTTTGGATGAAGCTACTGCTCGTCAGCAAATCGTCAAACCTTGGGTTTTCTTTGATGCGAATTATAATAAAGTTCAAGATGCAAACGAATCCTTCGCTTATCAAGCCAGTGATGGGACGAATGAGTTAGAAATTCCCGTTGCTCAATTTGATGCAAATGGCAATGGTCGCCTCGATCCGAATGAAGGAGAAACCCTCGAGGTTGAAGCTTTTGAATCAGTCGAATTAGCAACAGGTTATTCGCAGCTTGTGACTAATCCGTTTGAAACTTTAGTTCGGTTACTCGCTGAACCCGTCAACCCAGAAACTGCACAAACCCAAGTTAAAAACGCTTTAGGACTTCCTAATGTCGATCTCTATAACTTTGACCCGCTCAAAGAAATCGCAGAAGGGAATCCAGACGGTTTAATTGTATTCAGCAAACAAGCACAAATTTATAATACTTTGGTGCAATTAAGCCAGTTTCTTAGTAGTTCTAGCGGTGAAGCAACTAATCGCATTTTAGAAGAACTCACGAAACAGATTAATCAACCTAATGTAACGCTAAATTTGAGTGATCCAACCCCAATTCAAGCACTCATTCAGGTGATTAATCCTAATATTTCGGCAAATACGGCGGCGGGTGTTGCGAATATTATTGTTGCTGGAAATATCCGCATGGAGCAATTAGTTTCCGACTCAACTCTGAACTTGGTTCAAAAAGCAACAGAAATTGCGAAAGTTCAGCAGGTTGTTCAAGGAAAAACAGCCACCGATTTACAAAAAGTGGGAGCAGGAACGTTATCCATTGAACAAGCGATCGCGGCTCATACGGATGAAGCTCTTAATACTCAAATTCAAGCTTTAACCGCTCAAGATCCAACCTTCCAACTCGATCTAATCAATAATAATCCAACGGCTGAAGCTGATGCTAATATCACAACCTTGGAAGATACTCCAATCACAATTAATGTGCTGGAAAATGACACAGAGACTGATAGTGGTGACTCCCTAACAGTAACAATGGTTGGCAGTTTAGCGATTGACGATGGGGGACAAATTACAGCCATTCTGCCAGAAACAAGCCAAGGTGGAACGTTAGAAGTGAGCGAGGATAAAAAATCAATTACCTATACTCCTGCTGTTAATTATTTTGGTGAAGATAGCTTCTTTTACCTGATTAAAGATAGTAAAGGCAGTGTTGCGAATGCGGAAGTGGCAATCAATGTTACGTCCGTTAACGATGCTCCTGAACGGATCACCGAAATTCCTGATCAGGTGAATGTTCAGCAGGGTCAGCCATTTACCCTCGATGTCTCTCCTAACTTTAGTGACCCCGATGGCGATGTGTTGGTGTTCTCAGCCGCCGGACTTCCAACTGGCTTGAATATTGATCCGGTAACGGGCATCATTAGCGGTACTCCCACTGTTGGCACTGTTAGTCCGTTAGCGATGGGCTTCGCCCAGCCGGAGGCTATCGCAGTTACGGCAACTGATACCAGTGGAGCAACCGTTAGCGATCAGTTCGACTTGAGCGTTAACGCGCTTCCTCAACCGACACCGCAACCGACACCTGCACCCGCACCAACGCCCGCACCTGCACCCGCACCAACGCCCGCACCTGCACCCGCACCAACGCCCGCACCTGCACCCGCACCAACGCCCGCACCAACGCCCGCACCTGCACCCGCACCAACGCCCGCACCAACACCCGCACCTGCACCAACACCCGCGCCCGCGCCAACGCCTGGGGAAACACCAACAGCGCCAACACCAACAGCGCCAACACCAACAGCACCAACACCAACACCAACACCAACAGATACACCAACACCATCGGAAACACCGCCACCATCGGAAACAACTAATAACCTCTTAGACGATGAGTGCATCTGCGACCAAATTACCTATCCCAACTTAAACCGACCCAACTCAGTTGAAAACACCATACTTGGCGCATCCGGTCTTCAAATAGGCACTGCCCAAAACGATGAATTACTAGGTAGCAATGCTGCCAATATATTCGAGGGCAAATCCGGAGATGACAACTTCTACGGTGGTGGCGATAATGACATTATTAATGGCAATCAAGGCAATGACTTCATCGCCGGAGGCAAAGATGAAGATACTCTCTACGGAGATGAAGGAAGCGACATCATCCTTGGCGAGTCGGGTAACGATTTAATCTTTGGAGGCAAAGGCAATGACTTGTTACATGGTCGCGAAGGTATTGACATCATTTATGGCAACAAAGATGATGACTTCATTGATGGTGGCAAAGATAATGACACCTTATATGGAGGCAAAGGTAACGACATCTTGCTTGGCAGTCAAGGTGATGACAATCTGTTTGGACAGTTAGGTTCGGATATCATCTGCGGCGGTGAAGGTAATGACTTAATCAACGGTGATGAAGGAGCAGATATCCTGGGAGGGTGTGCCGGAAATGATACTCTTTTCGGGGGTGCAGACAATGATACTCTCACTGGTGGCAAAGGAGCCGATCTCCTTGACGGAGGCATGGGAAATGATAGTTTAATTGGCGGTAGCGACAACGATATCTTTGCCTTAAAAGCTGGTCAAGGATTTGATATCATCGCTGATTTTACCGTCGGTCAAGATTTGATTGGATTAGGTGGTGGTTTGAGTTTTGGACAGTTAGAAATAACTCAAAACACTCAGGGAACTCTCATCAAAAACCTCTTGACAGGGGAGCAGTTAGGTGTGATGGTTGGAGTGAGTGCCAATGCGATTACATCTGCTAATTTCCGGCTGGTCTAGGGAAGGAAGGAAAAGTGCGAGATCCCATTTAATCCAACATGGATCTTGCACTTAACCCAAAAGTCGAGATCCAAATTTGAGTGCACTTGAGAAGCCCTACTTGTGTAAGCTGTTGGGCTTCTCGCCTTCATGCTCAACCTGTTCTAAACCATCTTCTACCAATTTTCTAAAGCCCTGCTACAGATAGAGACTCTAAAATAAATTCCCATCCCGTCAAATAAGCAATAACTTCCACCCTCAACTTATTTGATTCTTTTTGCAAGGCTGCTCTCAACTCTTCTATTTTGTCACATCTCAACTGTCAAGAATCTAAAATCTGAAATTATTTGACCAAAAAGAGCGACCGATATTCTGTTGGCTGTAGGCAAGTGCGATCGCACTTGCCTACAATCCACAAGAACCGCCCAACCCCAAACGCCTACTAAGTTGCCAGATACAGACCGCTAGAGTCGTTGGGTTTGGCGTGTAAATATTTGCTCGTCGTGGCAACTGAAGCATGGCCCAAAGTTTGACTCAGCAAATGAATGGGCGCTCCCCGGTTCAGCGCGTGACTGGCGTGGCAATGTCGCAACCAGTGAGCGCTAGTCTTCTCCGAGATGCCCGCGCGTTTCTCCGCTTCCTTCACTAAGTGCGTCACCGAAACCCTGTGCAAGCGCCCGCCGTTAGTTGCTTTCCGACTTCTGAAAATCGGCGAACGAATTCCCCGCCTCCCCTGTGCTGTTCAAAAGTGCTAGATACAGAGACGAAGGAAGTAGAACCACGCGAGTCTTGCCGCCCTTACCATAAATCGAGAGTTGCCCACTTTCACCGTTAGGTCATCGCACACGATCGCTGAATTAATTGTTGTAACATCCGATCAATCTCAGTGATCGCTCCCAGGTTGAGACAAAAAACATTCTCAAGGGTAGCGCGGAACTCTGCAACCGTTGAAAGGACGCGGTGTTCTGTTCGACCATCCAAATAATGCACCGTAAACTGATTATTCCACAAGGCATAACGACAATTTGAAGCTGGTTTTGCCACCATCAAGTTAGTAACAAAAATCGAGTTTGGATGAGTTGAAACATACCAATTGCTCACCTCATAATCGGGTAATTCTTGCTCCTGAAGGTCGAATCTGTAAAGGGATTTCCACTCCTGCTTGATATATGCTTGCATAATGTAGCTGCGATCCGTTGCGATCAATCGATATGGTTCATGGGATGTAGGTTGTTCAATATCCGGTGTCAAAGCAAGCGGCGCGGTAAGCGTTAATCCTCCGAATCCCACATCTGCAATGTATGGCTCTCCATCAATATTGACCCCTAGCACCATATGGCTGCGAGGTGCGATCGTCCCGGATGGCAAATTCCACAGCACGCGGGCTGCCAAATTCTTTACCTGAAAGCCAAGAGCAAGCAAAACAGCCCGCAACAGTGAATTTTGTTCAAAACAATAGCCACCCCGTCCCTCGTTGATTAGTTTTTGTTGCAAGGATGCTAAATCCAGCTTCACAGGTTGTTTCAGGAGTGAATTGAGGTTTTCAAAGGCGATCGTTTGGGAATGTCGTTGATGAATTGCCTGTAACGTTGTCAGCCTGGGTGAGCAGTCACCACTATAGCCAATTCGTTGAAAATAGGCATCCAGGTCTATCTCAGTCAGTCGTTGTTGCAATTGCATATTTTATTAAAAGCGTTAGGGGCTTTGATTTGACACTCGATCAAGACCGAATCATCTCCAAAGTCAGGCAGCCTTTACGAGATAACGACCAAGCTCACCCGCCGCCGTCCGGGAGCGAGAAACGAGCGGACTGTAGGCGGTCGGGTGCAGCGCCTTGTTAGCCTGTTGTTGGGGCGTTACAGTGCCAGCGCCGTGAAGCCGAGCAACGCCCAATTATTCTTCCGTGATTTGTCATCATCTGTAAAATACTTGTGGTCGAACCAACGGAAGCCAGGTTCTTTTCTCACCGACCCGTCACGCTTTGGCTTGCTCATGTACTCATCGTAGATGTGATTAACTCTTTCCACGAGTTCATCGTGTTTGTAAATATAGAAATCGTTTGTGCCATTGTCGTGCATATTTACCAGAACAACATACAAGTTGTCGTTATTCTTCTTTACGCTCATGTTTGGCCCGAATTTCCAACCTTGTGTGTTGGCGATTGCCATAGTTTTGACTTGAATCGAGATTGTTCTTTGGCCGAAAGTATCCGAAGCCAGAACATCAAAAATCTCGTTATTCTTTGGCGTGACAAGTGCCAAAACTCCACGTCGGCACAATTCGGCACAAACGTAGTATTCACCTGCGGCACCAATGAGGTTTTTCGAGAGCATGGGCGTTGCTGATTTAGGGTATGAAAGGCTAATAGGCAAGTCATAGAAACCAGTATCGACAAAGCTTAGGGATTTTCAACTTATTTTTTTCATACCCTGGTTAAGCAACGCCACCAAAAGTATGGCAGTAGCAAAATGCAACAAATTGATATTAAACGTGTCCTGTTTTGTTAGCGGTAATGAAAAAGATATGAGGGTCATCAATAATAGAACGCGGTGAAAACTGAAAGGTAAAACGTCCAAATGAAGCTCCATCTTCACCGGGTTGAATGCCAAAAGCGTTCCAGCCATACTCGGCAAAAAAGGATTCAGGATGATTGCAACTCGATTGCCAATATGAAGTTAGATCGCCGGAACTGTTGAGGATTGCTTCGTTGATAAGATCCGCTCCCAATTTGCTACCTGGTAAGGTTATGGCATTAATAGTTGCCATCAGCTCGTTCACTTCACCGTCACTCAAGTAGTAGAGCAATCCTTCCAACAACCATACCGAGGGTTGGTCTGCTCGATAACCGCTTTCGACTAATGGTTGCACCCAGGTCTCTCGCAAATCCATCGCCAGCACGTGCCGATGACATTTTGGCGTTATGTCTTTCAATATGCTTTCTTTATAATCTAAAACTGATGCTCTATCAATTTCATAGTAATGCGTTTCCGGGTGCAAATCTAGCCGATATGCACGAGTATCCATTCCGGCCCCCAGCAACACGACTTGGCGGATGGTGTGGCTATATTGCATGAGGAAGTCGTCGAAAAAGCGAGTTCGCACTGCAACGTAAGGTCGACCGTTCGCTTCGTATTCTTCTACTTTGGGGAGCATTAGTTCCATTGCTTCGATTCCCGCCAATTGTTCGGAAAACGGCTCGTTAAACAGCCGATTGGTTCGTTTGCTCTCAAATGCTCGACTGGCGGCCATCAATCGAGCTGTAAAACTAACTTGGGCTTCCGTATTATGTGACATAATTATTAGAACACTATTATTTATTAGAATTTAGAACACTGATACAATCATATACTACGTCTCCAGCAGTTTAGTAGATAATCCAGCCCAATCACCGCCATCCGTCACCCCAACAATGTAAGCATTGATGTTGATGTTACCAACTCGATAAACCTGGATGTTGGATAAGTTCTGCTTCAACACCCTCACCAAGTTCTGAAAGCGTTTCACTGTTTCCCGTTCTTGGCATTGCTTAATCAGGGTATGAAAAAAATAACTTTAAAATCCCGAAGTTTTGTGGGTACTGGTTTCTCTGACTTGCATATTGAGCCAGTCATACCCTAAATCAGCAACGCCCTTTACCTTTCGCTTCAAATCAATTTTACAGTTTCACGCTTGCATCGCCCACCGTCTCGGGCTATACCTGTGCTGACATAACGCATCTCAAGAGCTAATCTCAAAGTTAGTTCTTTACCGCAATTGCTCATGGGTAGCCAATCTACAGCCAAAACTATCTTTCTGGTCGCCTCTATGGTGGGCTGGCTTATCGTTGGTGCATCTTTGATGTATCTTTTTCCGGTCGTCGCAGATTGGTTAATATCCTCCGATCGCACCCATATATGGATGCAGACCCTCAGCCGTAGCGGTTACAATCCTATGCTGGCTTGGGTAGGAGGAGGCATCACTCTGGTTATTACCGTGTCGGGGTATATCCTCTGGCATCAGAGGTTTGAAGGCAAGATTTAGAGCGATGTTGACAGATCGATTTTGGAGCGATCGAGTTCTGAGTTCTTAGAAGTGGGAGGCTTTTGCGGTGAGGCGTAAAAAAGCCTCCCAAGACGACTATCAGAATTTTAGATATTTATGTGTGCTGGTTTGATATACAGTGCTTACTTGTTGGAAAACAGCTAATGCTCTATTTCTAAAAGTTTTAGCTAATGTAAGAAATCATAGCCTAATGAATCTAAATTGGCAACAGTTATTAAACTCTCAGGGATTTGGTCTTTAAGTTTCTGCTAGATTGCCTTGAGGTCTTAATAAGAGCATGGATAGTAGAGATTGAAAGCTTAAATTTTATTACAATATGCTTTTCAGCTTATCTACGTTACCTTAAGTCTTTTCTCATTTGATGAAAATTAGGCGTAATAACCTCCCATTCTTTCACCGGGTTTGAGGGCTATGTCCTTGATTTTATAAAGCTTTTGATGGGGTTGTAACCCCGTCAGATTCTGACCTAGCCGTAACAGTTTCAAGTTCTAGACTGAGAAATACCAATTTCCTGCTTCAGAACGTCAAACCTCTACAACTACGTGTTTGTACAGACGTATCAAAGCAAAAAGGGAATTAAGGTAGAGATAGAGGTAGATTTTTATGCGAGACGCTATAGGATGATCGAAACGCGATCGCAACTCCCTCTTGATTCTGCTGCATCTACGGCTTGTTTGACTGCAATACCAAACCAGAATGAAACTTGATGAAAATTAATTACAAGGTATCCAAAGCCTTGGCTGCTGCTTTTTTAGCTTTATCGGCTGTCTCGCTCGCGGAGAGTAGCTGGGGACATTCGGGTCGCACTGATGCCAGCGGATGTCATACCAATCGCCAAACCGGAAGCTACCATTGTCACAATGATTCAGGTTCCGGGTCAGGTTCCGGGTCAGGTTCTGGGTCAGGTTCTGGGTCAAGTTCACCCAGTGGCGGAGGTTCGGGAAGCGTTTGCCTGACGTTCACCGACTGCATGAGTCGGGGAGAAGCGCAGCTTAATTCGGATGCAGCCCAGGCGCTCAGATATTTCCAGCAAGCCTTACTCCTCAAACCAGGGGATATCAAAGCATTTACCCAGATTAACATTGTCGAGCCTTACGTGATGGCGATACCCGGTTCTTGTCCAGATTTTAAAACCTGTATGAATTTGGGATACGCAGGAATGAAACAGAAAAACTACCAAACCGCGTTAGTCAATTTTAAACGAGCCTTAGCGTTTGATTTAGGAAACAAGTACGCCGTTGAAGCGATTGGTAATGTTTCTCGCTATATCCAACAATCGCGCAATTGATATAAACCCTTTAAATCCTTTAGAGCCGCTGCACTGTGACTGTGGCGGTTTTCTGCATTCACCAGCTTTTTAGAAACATCAACCATTTACATCTCAACACTTTAAACAAAAAAGCTAGCCACACCCTGTGAGCGATCCGACCGTGCCAGTCCTCACCATCCAATCACCCCAAAACCCCGTCTAACCCCGTCTAGAGTGCATTTTGGGAGCCGTGCCAGATATGCAAGGCATCGGGGCGATCGACACCGGACGATCGACGCTTTAATTTGGTTTAGGTTGATTTTTCTTGACTTATTCTGATTTTCTTGGTTTAGGTTGATTCTTCAGTTTCCTGACAGCCAAAGGATCTCGCCGTCCTTGTCCGGGTGATATGTCAAGTCAAGTTGCTTCTCATCTGCGAAATTGCTTGATTCAAACCCTCGCTGTGAATCCAGCCTACGAAGCCACCGTAAATCATTTTGCCATCGGGATCGGCTAAAAAAATGTGGTCAACGCCGAGGGGGTTTTTCCAAGCCCTAACCGCAGTTCCATCCCTAAGTCTGATAATCGGATTGGAGCTGTTAAAATCCCTGTGGTGTGCTGGTGTCATTCCTGGGACAGCTTCTAAAATGGCGCGAGCCTCCCTAGTAACATCTGAAACGTTTGCAGCGCTGGCTGCTGAACAGCCACATCCATCTGTTACAGTTTGCTTGAGCCTTTCTTTGATATCGCCATCAAACAGGGATAATTGCTCAATCTCATCTAAAAGTTTCCCGTGTGGCTCAGATAAGCGCCTTTGGCAATAAATGGCTGTCAGCAAGTCCTCTAACCCTACTTTTGTTAAGGCATCTGCAATCAATCCCGTCAAACCTAGTACGGCAATACCTCCGAGCATCCCTGCCGGGCCACCTAGAAATGCTAGAGCTGCTGTGATTGCAGCCGCTCCTGTTAAACCTGTCGCAGCCATCGTCACTACCAGGATGATACCTGGTAAACCCAAAGCAGCTATTTTTTTGACGACTTCATCCATTTTACCAACCTTCGCTGTTGCTTTCTTTCCTCTACCAACCAGTTGCCAGCACGAAAAATCTGTTAGCGCAACAAGTTATTTATTATATCCTGACCTTGCCGTAGCAGTTTCGAGTCGTAGATGGAAAGATTAGATTATCCTGATGGATCTGTAGCGGTTTCAACCCCTAGGCTGGAAAATATACAAAGCTGACTCTCGTACCAAAAAAGCAACGCATTAAACCAACGAAATTACCTATGACACTTGGCAAGCTTGAACTCATCATCAAAATTAACGAACTACCGAACAACGTAGAGACTAACAAAGACAACTGGAAAACCTTTGAGCTTGACTGTGACGGTCGGATAGTGTCCGTTAGTGTTAAGCCAAAAATATGGAAGAAGCTTGAGGATGCAGCTACCAACTATCCCATGTGGGTAGCTGCTATCGGTGGCAAGATGGGTGAATCAACCTCTAACGGCTTTGTGCTATTAGAGCCAAGTATTCAGGTATTTGAGAAAAAACCGAAGGAACCTAAGCCTGAAGCAGAACAGTGAGAGAGATTCGATTGGCTGCACGGCCGGTAAGATCGGAACGGGTGTCTTAAGTGCGATCGGCGCGGTGCTTGGGCAATCGGCAACACAGTAAGCCATGCTCAAGCATAACAACAACAGAATCAGTAAAAAACCTCAATCACTTTTAATGATTGGGGTGATAAAAATTTATGGTTTTTACGTGATTGGGCGTATCACCGATTGTTATGAAAACAAGTTTCTAAGAATACCAATTGGTGTCGGTTCTACCAAATTAAGTATTGTTTCAGCCTTAGTAGGTGTTCCTGCCTCGTGAAAAAAATCCATTACAGCCTCGCCTTTCTCTTTAAACGTTTTTTTAACTGCCTTCCAGAATTTTCCACCGCCAACAATGTCTTCGGTTTCATTGCCAACAGTGTTGCAGTAATCAAGGTCTTCAATAAGTAGGTGTTGTTGAGTATCTTTCATAGCTATATCTGTTCTGTAATTTAACAACTTCAGGCTAAGCTAGCCATTTAGCTTAAGGTTGCCAAAATGGCAGTTAAACATCAAAATCACGAAGTTATTAACCTAGCTCTAGTTTAATTCATTATCCTGAGTCTGGTTCAAATCCCGATAACGCTCGCGGCTCGGACGAGAAGCCCGAGCGCACTTGGAAGAAAAATTCCGGGATTTGATAGAAGCCATGACCCAAACTGGTCAATCAGAGACTGACGATCGAACGACGGATTCTGACTCTCTACCGGAAAAGGGCGCTTTTACGGCTAGCTGACTAACCAGGATTAGAACAACACCGACTAGGATCGCCGGACAATTAGAACAAAGCCTAAAAGCACTCAAACCCTTGTTTAGACTGGAAATAGTGGTACACCCGCCCTGTCACGGCGGAAATTGTAGTATTTAAGTGCTGAATGCTGGCAGGGGTTCTGGCACGATTAAGCTGTGGGATGTCGCCACCGCACGTTGTAACCGGACGCGGATGGGCTATCCGCTGTATAAAGGCATGAATATTCAAGGGGCAACAGGATTGACGAATGCTCAAAAATCGAAATTGAAAGCGTTAGGGGCTTTGATTTGACACTCGATCGAGGTTCAAAATCATCTCCAAAGTCAGGCACCCTTTACGAGATAACGCTCTAGCTCACCGGACGCAGATAACCTTTGAAACTCCACCAATTGATTAGGACATTCTGGTGCAGCACGGTTGTTAGGTGTTTCCAATGCTTCTTACCTAGTATAAAAACTATGCTACTATGCGGGGCTTAATTGCCTCCTAATTTTGTATAAGCTGTCAAACATCTAAACTGCATTAACTAAGTTACCTTTATTTTTTATTTTTCGGTTCCATTTCATAATTAGTTCTCCTTCATTTAACATTTTATTCAACAGAGATTCTAGTTTTTCACTAGATTCAAATAATCTATTAGCAACATATTCCTTGGCGGAATGCCATACTAATTCAGCTCGCGTTGTAATCAGGACTATACTTGGGCAAAAACTCTATGATGAGATTCGGCATCTCTGCTGCTATTTTCTGCAAAGTCTCTGCTTTTTTATGAAAACTAGCGTTGTCCAAAATTATCACAAATTTACAGCCTTTATCTTCAAATTTTTCGGCTAAATTTCCTTGTAATATCCACTCTGATCTTAAATCTTCATAAAAATTTTTCAGCACTGCATAAAAATTAGCAGAATTCCCAGACGGAATAAAATCCACCCATCTTTTCTTGTCTGAATATGTCACTCCACCCATGACATTAATACGACCTTTTCGTCGGTCTCCTCTTTTTTTGCTTCGAGTCCCTTTTTTACACCAATTTTTCCTTCTAATTACCCTCAAACTAAATCCACTCTCATCCCAAAACCATACCTGTAGAAGAGCTGGAGATTCTTTGGCTATTCTTAGATACTCTGCTAGTTTATCTTTAAATAAACCTCTCTCTACGGTGTCTTGCTTATCCTCTAAGCTATATTTAGCCCAGAGGTAAACATACTTTTTTGCTTTTAAAATCCTCCTTACTTGGGTACTACTCAGCTCAATTCCTGTCTTTTCTCCTAGATATATGGCAAGTCTAGCTGTTGTCCATCTCCCGAATTCATAGCCATATTTTTCAGGTTCTACTTCAAGGGTCTCTAAGAGTAAATTAATGTATTCTTCTGTAGCTTTTCGGTAGTTACCCTTCATCCGCTCATCTTTGAAACTGTCTAAATTCTCAGGATCACCATGTATGCTCCAATAAGCAACTTTTCTCAAAGAACATCCAATTAGTTCCGCAGTTTTAGCTTGTGTATTTCCGTTATTTAGTAACAAAAAAATCAAGGCTCTTTGCCGAATATCTGGATGCTCATGCTCTTTTAATGCTTGTTGTAGACTTTTTTTGGTCTCGCAACTGAGGAAGTTTTTAGTAGGCATTGACTTTTTCTAAATACCATCATATTATACTATGGAATATGCGTTTTAAATGCTGAACAGCTTATCTCATCATAATTTAGCTTCAAGAGGGGCATACGAATTAAAATTCCATTTAGAGAGATACTTCCTTGTTCCCATCCTAATACTGCTCTATTGTAGATATCTATTAAAAGGCTATCTGTAACCCCCTTAAAATCCGAAAGATTCAAGCTTTTAGAAGATAAAATCTTTATAACTCCGTTAAGCAATTGAAGATTTAGCACAGTTATATCTTTTTTTAGCTTCCAGACTGAATGAGTGCCCAAACCAGCACGGCACAATAATACACTTACACATCGAACTTCCTCGACTCGTATTTCAAATATTTCCGATATCACAGAATCACGTCTATTTTGAGGTAAATTTTGAAAACGGTTAAGTTGGTCTATTCCCTCTTTTGAACGATTTTCAACAGCTTTAGTCATTCTTGCACCTTGTGGTGGAATAGGTGCTTTTGCTTGAATATGTAGCACTGTATTAGAGCTTGATTGATAGATGAGCAGATCAAATTCTCCCTCGCTCCAACTTTTATTAGAGACTATCCTCAAATCTGGTAGTATTTTCCATATTTCTACAGCTTGTTTTAAAAGCGTGGGTTCTAGATGCTGTGAAACAATATTGTCGAATTGATTTCGGTTACGCCTGTTAAGAACATAAAAAATATTTCTGGTTACCAGCATTGAGCGAAGAATATATGGGCTAAATAAATAAGAATGTGAATAATCTACTAAAGGCGGAAAAAACCCATCCCCAGCATTTTCAAAATCCTGATTTTCAACATTAAGGGTAAAAAACTTTAGTATGCTTTCAATTGCAGAACTTTCAACATTTGTTAAAGCCATTAACAAACCCATAAAAAAGCTCTTAGTATTAAAAACCGTAACCCATTCATAAAATTCATCAAATAGAGCCTCCTTCTTTGTGTTATTACTCTCGTTAAACCAAAGAAATTCTAAAGCGTTTGCAAGACCAATACTGTAGTCTGCATATGCAAATAGTGCAGCTCTAACTTTGCAAAACTCTTCCCATGTTGTTCCAATAGATATTTGAAAAGCATTTGGTTCTAAAATTGGTACTTCCTTAATACTATTTAAGCGATATTGAAATAGAGCTGCTAATACTTTACACATTAGAACCATATTAAGATTAGGAACTTGACGTGCTAATTCAATAAATTCTTCCTTTAAATTCGGAGCTTTGCCAACTAAAAACGTCAAGCTAAGTTCAGTCAAAATAATGTCGTACTCTTCAGCCATTGCAAACTCTTCATTGGGATGTACAAGTTCAAATCCTTCCTCGAATTTTCTAACCTCATAGTAACCTTTCCGCACTTCAGGCATAAGCTCACAAAAATGGGAATAGGATATTAGCTCTTGAAAATCTTCAATAAACTGTGCAGTAGTTGAAAAAGCATGGATTGCACTAACTCCTATTTGTGAAGTGCATTTTTTTAGAAAAGGGGCTAAGTAAGAGAGCCTACTACCTAGTGCTTCGGCTTCTGTTTGCCTCTTAGATATACTGTACCCAAAATGCTGACCCCGAACCATAACGTCGATCCCCCAGAATAAGTGTGTTAAAACACTCCTAAGCGGTAACTGAAACACATTAGATTGGGCAATTTTCTTGTCAATTTCGTGTTCAAAAGAAAACAGATCGTCTCGATCGCTCATTACTCTTACTCTCCTAAATATTTAGGTTAACCTAACCTAATATAACGGGAACCACAAGAGGCTTGTTACAACTCACAACTGACACCTAACTTATAATTGTACGGTTACTCCGGCGCTGGGATGGGGTCTAGTCGATCGCCAGATCGCTCTTCGCCCTCCTCCTTCCAGCAACTCCCTGTTTATTTGTCTGGTCTACGGTCTGTCCCCGTTGCCCCAAAGCCGAAACCTTATGATGATGGCGGCCAATTTTGCTCCACTAGAAAAGCATGGAGAGTTTTTGGCAGGCTTGGTCGCTGCGGGCCACCTGTTTGTTTCCGCAGATTTTAGACATTACTTACGGCAGGCAGGCCGCTCTCCGCTGTTTTCTCTTTTACAGAGAAGGAGAAGAGGAGTTGACAGCGCGGCGGGGGCTGGGGCCGGGCCCAAAAATAAATTGTAAAGAAATGTTGCATAACGGATTTGTTTGGGAAGCGTCATTATGCTTTGGTGCGCCTGCTGTGGGGTAATACTTTGAAACGAAGTTAGTCAGTTGAGTGTCCGTAACTTTGACCCGGCGGGTAAGACTTTGCGGATTCTTGGCAAGGGACGCGGTACGCAAGCTGAGTGGATATCGTGCGGATGTTACTGGAAGATGGATTGAAGGAGGTGGATGGGTAAAAGCGATCGTCCTAGCCCGCATTTAAGTGGTAAAGCTGACGGGGTGACAAACATGGCTATGTCCTTGATTTTATCAAGCTTTTGAAGGGGTTGTCACCCTGTAAAATCTAAAAATCTTGTTCTAGCGTATTACCGTTATCGCGTAACCAGTTTTTTGCAATTTGATAATTTGGGACTTGGACGGCGACTATATTCCAAAATATGGATGTGTGATTACTTTCTAGCAGATGGGCTAATTCGTGAACAATCACATAATTTATGACAAACATGGGGGCTTTAATCAGTCGCCAGTTGAAATTTATGTTGTTCTTAGACGTGCAGGAACCCCAACGATATTTGCTATCTGTGATTTTTGCTAGGTTAAATTTTACACCCATACGTACTGCATAAATTTGAACGCGAGGTAAAATCTGTTCTTTAGCTTTTTGGATGTACCAGTTCTTAAAAACTTCACCGCGCTGCTTTGTTTGTGCTTTAGGTACTAAAAATCGATTACTAACAAATTGAATTTCCTCATTACTATCTGATAGTTCCAGTTGATAATTACGCCCCAAATAAGGCAAAGACTCACCATTAACTAATTCTTTTCCTGGGGGAGAGAGAGGCGGATGATACTTTTGTTCGTGGTTGGTTTTTTCATAAAGCCATAGTTTTCGTGATTCTACAACTTCCTGAATTTTTTCGAGGTCTGTGCCAGTGGGTGCTTTAACAACAATAGAGCGATCTCGCTCAACAGTAATAGTTAGCTTTTTGCGTTTAGGAGAATATACAATCTCGTAGTCAAGTTTCATTTTAGTTGAGTCAGCCTAGTTTAGTCAGCGTATAAAATGGTATCATTATTTTTCTTGGCTAACTCCATTATGCGCGATATAATCCGTTGGCGATTTTGAACTATGTTAGGTAATTTTATAAAGTCAGGTGATAAGAGAATTTTCTGAATTTCAGATTGGAGTTTTTTAGAGGCGGGAATACTTTCCCAAAAACCAGTGAGTTGCAATTCTTGTTCGATTACCATGAACACTTGTTGAGTCAGTGCCACGTTCTGGGCAACCCGAGCTTCATCTAGTTCTGTATCACCAAAACATTCAGTTTTGAACATCCGAAAAAAAGGCATTTGTTTTTTCTTGTGCAATCCATAAGTAGGCTCGTTTTCGGCATTTTTAATGCGCTGACGTAGTTTTTCTAACTCTGCGTAGATTGTCTGCCAGTTGTCTTTGAATTGTTCGAGGATTTCTGCAAGGGCTGCGGCAAAAGAGGCTTGTAGCTCGGGGTCATCATCTAGTTCGGTATCGATGTGGTGACGAATAGCGTGTTCGACAACCGCAACTTTGGTTTTTGTACGATCGCGCTTGCTGACTTCACGCTCAAAGTTATCATCTAAAATAGAAATCGGCTTAATTTTGAGATCGATACCTTGGGAAATTAGGTAAGCATCGGTAATTGCTCGTAGTTTTGCGGGGATGCCTTTCATACTAAGGCGAGAATCGCGAAAGTGATTGCTAGCTTGCACGTTAATGTTAGTTAATGCCTCATAGTCTGACATATAGCGCAGGGCTTCTTTAGCCGGAAAAACTAAGTTAAGACTGCGAGTAAATTCTTTGAAGGCTAGAATAAACTCAAAGCGAATGTCTTCATCATAAAATAGATCGAAAAAGGCATCAACATCGCTCAAGTCAGTGAGTCCCTTTTGAGCAAGCATTTCCATAATCGCCCGATGGTTTGCTTCTAACTGGCGAATTTCTGCTTCGGGAAAACTGAAGGTGTCTTCGACTTCCTTTTGTTCGCGTTCGTCGTAGTTATCGAGTGCTTTCTTGAGGTGATGCCCAATGCCAACATAATCTACAACAAAGCCTTTTTCTTTATCCGCACCACCGACACGGTTAACACGGGCGATCGCCTGTAACAAACTATGAGCTTGGATAACTTTATCGAGATACATCACCTGTTCGATAGGGGCATCAAAGCCTGTTAGTAGCATATTATTAACGATGACAATGCCGATTTCACCCCTAATACCACTATCTTCGCTATCAAAAGGTAGTTTAAAGCTTTTGATTGTAGTCTTGTGTTTGGAAGAGTTAGAGTATGCCTTAAGGTGGAGTAGATCGTTGTTATTACCAGAAATAACTACATCAGTCTTGAGTTTTTTGAGGCGTTCGAGGTTGAGATTATGGGGGTTAGATTGCTCTAATTTAGTAATACTATCGGCTAGGGCGAGATCGAGGTGAGTTTTATAGCGCACGGCGGCTTCGCGAGAGGTGGCTACGACTTGGGCTTTGTAACCATTAGGAAAAATTGATTGCAGATAATGGGTAATGATATCCTCGGCTTTTGTAGCTATGGTTGATTCAGCTTCTAAGTAAGCATCGCGGGAACCATAGCCCAAAATTTGAAGGCGCTCGGTAAGGTTGTATTCGCTAAAAACATCTTCAAAAGCGCTGTCCATACCTGCTTGGTCTGGTACTTCGGCGTTGTGCGTGCGTCCTTCGTAAACTATCTCTAAAGTGACTTTATCGGCAATTGATTGGCGCATGGTGTAACTGTCGATGTAATCGCCAAAGACACGCACAGTTTTGTCGATCGGGGTTCCGGTGTAGCCGATGCGAGAGGCGTTGGGGATAGCTTTATCGAGATTGGCTCCCAGGAGGCTGTATTGCGATCGATGTGCCTCGTCGGTCATTACCAGAATGTTGGTGCTGGGGTTGAGTTCGGGGAAAGTTTCCTGTAGGTCACGCTCTTGGAATTTATGGATCATCGCCATAACGAGATCCGAAGAGTCGCTACGCAGGAGTTCCTTAAGTTTGGCAATACTGTCGGCGGCTTTGACGGTGAAACCGATATTTTGACCAGTTTCTGCCAATTGTTGTTCTAACTGGGTACGATCGGTGATAAATACCACTTTCCACTGAGAGAGGTTGGGATGGCAGTACATGGCTCGTACCATAAACATCATAGTGAGGGACTTGCCTGAGCCTTGGGTATGCCAAATGATGCCGCTACGAGATCGCGGAGTTGTGCCTTCTAGGAGGCGCTGCACGGCTTTTTTGACGGCGCGAAACTGTTGATAGCGCCCTACAATTTTGATGGTTTCGCCTTTGTCGTTAACGGAGAAGAGGGTGAAGTTGCGAATGATTTCTAGCAGGTTATTATGGTCAAGCATTCCTGCAACGAGACGCTGCTGATCGTTGGGGCTACTGGCTCCGCGCTCTAGGTCTTCCAGGGTGCGCGGGTAAGGATCGGCCCAACGATAAAAGTATTTTTCGGTGTGGGTGGAAATGGTGCCAAATTTGGCTTCGTTACGACAGGTGGCGATGATAAATTGATTATAGAAAAACAGGGGAGCGCTGCCTTCTCCCTTGGCTCCGCGCTGTTCGCTGTAACGCATGAGTTGGTCTATTGCTTCGGGAATCGCGTCCTGTACTTTTTGCGATTTGCATTCAATGACGACGACGGGTAAGCCGTTGAGAAATAGAACAATATCGGGAATGATGTGGTGTTCTGTGCCGAGAATACGGATTTTGAATTGGCAAATGGCGATAAAGGAGTTATTGCTGGTATGAGCAAAGTCTACAAATTTGACGGTGGGACTTTTTTCGCCTGTTTTGCGGTTTTCGGAGACGCTGGTATTTTCTTGGAGTAGGGTGAAGAGATGGCGGTTATTTTCGAGGAGGTTATTGCTGGGGAAGTTGGCGGTCAGTTGTTTGATGACTTCTTCTATTTGGTCAGTTTCGAGCCAAGGGTTAATTACCTGAAGTTGTTGGCGCAAAATTGGCAAGATCACAACTTCGGTGAAGTTTTCGCGATCGCTATCTTGGGGTTTTTGGTGTTTGTCGAGGTCGTGTACTTCCCAGCCTAAGCCATGTAATTGATCGAGTAATGGCTTTTCGACGTGGTTGCGTTCATCGAGTTTGATAGCGGTTGGGGTTTTATCTGGTCGCATAAACTTTTATTACAAATGTTGCCACGTTTTACCGTAATATTTTTAGGTGCTAGGGACTCAGGGGCTGGTTGGGTCTTTTTCTTTGAGGAGGTTGGTTACGCGGACTTTGCCAGTTAAAAGGTCTTGCATAAGTCCAGTTTTTCGACGTTTTAGCTTTTCAAGACTACCTCTATGTTTTAATATACATTTATCAGATTTTTTAATAATTTCCGCTATAAGATTCTGCTCATCAATTAGCTTTGGTATTGCAATCTGATACTGACGAAAAAATTGTAATCCTATAGTGACAATGGTACTGCCTGATGCAATACCTTCAAATTTGGGCTTTTCTTTTTGCAGCCAATAATAGAGGTAGTAGTTATTAAGATTTGTGCCACATTGCCAAACTATAAAATGTTGACTAACTGCCATTTCTGTCCCCAAAATTGCGCTTTTACCAACTCCTGCATCTCTAGATAAAATAACTGTTCCTTTCGGATGTAAAACAGCAGAAGAGTTTTTAAGTCCTTGGGTACTGATTTCTTTATCTGTATCAAAAATATAAATTTGATCGAGCTTATTAGAATCAGCTAAGGAAACCCATTTAATTCCCCCATTCCAATAGTTTGGATGACTTTTATTAGGAGTGTGACCACTACCACGTTCTCCTAACTTATCTAATAGTTCAACATCCCACTCTACGGGAATACGTCCGATCGCAGAATCCTTAAACTCATGGGTGGCTTCACTGCGGATGTTGCCCTTTTCGTCAATACCTTTGGTGAGTAAGTCCTGCATCAGTCCCGTTTTGATTCGCTGCTGCTTGACGATGATGGCTTCGGTTTGGGTGATCGCGCGATCAATAGTTGAGAGAACCGCAGCAATTTGTTCTTGTTCTTCTTTACAGGTAGGAAAATTAACTAAGCAGTTGGCAAGTGTACCTAAATAAACTCCACCTTGTGCAGAGGCATTTACTGAATTTTTAAGTTGTCTTTGAAAATTTTCTGATAGAAAATAGTGGTAAAGATAGTTGGCGTTAATACTTTGTGGGCGAATTACTGAGACGCTTCTTTGGATAGTAAAACGAGGTTCCGAACCTGATACTAAATAGCAGCGACCAATTGAACCAACTACGGTCAATAAAATGTCATTTTTAGCTATCTCATAATTCTTATGAATCAATGAATAATCAAAAAATGAAATTCGACGACAATCATTTGGAATTTCAAGAACTCCATTACGGATATCTTTTGCTGATAGCAATGGCACTCCACTATCAATATCTTGGTGTGTACCATGCGTACCATCTTTTATAAGAGAAGTTAAATCTTCAAGGGGTAGGGACTGCCATCCATTTATCTTACTCATCACGCTAAATACCCCAACTTACTCAAAAATTGATTTAACTCCACTAAAGTCTCCTCTCGCTCTGCCTCCAATTCCTGACTGGAAACCGCATACTTATCCCAAAGCTTCTCAACCAAAGCAATCAGCGCCCTTTTTGCCCCATTCAAATAGCGAGTTAACTGCTCCCGCACCCAATCATAGAGCTTCTGCAAAATCAACCTCTTCGCCTCCTCCATCGTCAACGGCCCACCAATCGCCACCAATAACCCATCAATGCGTGTCAGCCGTTTCTCTAACGCCTCCTTATCCTTAGTCAAACCCGCAATCTTGCGTTTATCATCTTTGTCATTAGGCTTTAGCCCCGCCATTTCCGCAATCACTTGCTGAATCAATCCCTCTGTTTCTGCTTGAAACTCCTCTCCACCAACCCGCTTTAGCTGCAACTTTATATCTAACTCTGTCTGCTTCTCCCTGACATCCACCTTCAAATCCTTGATCTGCTTTTCAAGCTTGGTGATCGCCTCATACTCAGCCTTATATTTTGCCAACTCCCGCGCCGCCGAAATACCTGAGACATTCTTAAGATCGTCCATCAAATCCTTCAACGCCTTCTTAATCGAAGTCGCCGTTACCGTCTCATCTTCCTCTGGTTCATAACTCGCCACCTCCTGCGCCGTCTCAATCGCCTCACTCAGTTCCCCCTGGGCCGCACTGATTTGACCTTCCAAATCCTTGATCGCCTTCACCTCCTCTTGAAAAAATGCCGCAATCAGATACTCATCAGGAATCAGCGTATGATGCCAACCTGTATTAACGATCGTTTTCAAGTCATAACGAATCTGTTGCCACCAATTGACAAACACCCCCGCTGCCTGAAACTCATCCAACACCCCCAACCCAATCAGCTTATCCTTTAACCCCGTCAGCAACTCCCGCCGTACCTCTGGCATTTTCTTGCCTTTGCCCACCAACTGAGCAAAATCATCCCGTGCCACCTGCCACCAGCTTTCTAGGGCCTCATAGTGTTGATTAATAGTATTTTGGAGATTAGCATCAGCTTCCAACGTCCCCTTAATCGCAGACTTAGTAGCGATCGCCTCCACAAATGCTAAATAACCCTCACGCAATGGCCCAAACAACGTCTTAGATTCCACCTTAAACCGGGCAAAATCTACCGCTTGGGCTGCAACTTCCGACTGGGGAATCCCACCAATCAAGTGAGCCGTTACATCTTCGGGTTCAGGTTCGGGCGTATTATCCACATAGCGGCGAATATTCAGATTGTAATCATGTTGCTCAACAATTTCTTGCTTACTCACCAAACGGCTGTATTTGGGATACTCCTTTTTGTGCGTAAACACAAAATCAATTTTCTCAATATCTTCAGGGCGTAACTTATTCTGAGCCTTACCCTCCGCAAATTCGAGATCGGCATTCACAAATAAAATTTTATCCCGCCCTTCATCTGGTTTGTTCTTATTGACCACCAAAACACAGGCAGGAATCCCAGTGCCATAAAACAACCCCGACGGTAAACTAATAATCGCCTCAATCACATCATTCTCGATCAATTTTTCCCGAATCAGCTTCTCCTTTCCCCCCCGAAATAACACCCCATGCGGCATAATTGTCGCCATGTGTCCGTCAGATTTCAAACTCGCAATCATGTGCTGCACAAACATCAAATCCGCTTTCTTACCCGTCTCTGGGCAAAACTCCCAAAACCGATTGCTAAATTGCAAACTAGCCCGACTATAGTTCTGCGAAAAAGGTGGATTAGCCAAAACGCGATCGAACTTACGAATTTGGCTATTCTCTAAAATCTGCGGATCTTCCAGCGTGTCCCCATTTTCAATCGTGAAACGGCTGATATTATGCAGTATCATATTCATGTTGCAAATTGACCAAACCGTACCATTAGAATCTTGACCGTACAAAGCCAAATTATTTTGGTTTTGCCCCTGTTCTTCCACATACTGATATGACTGGATTAAAAAGCCTCCTGAACCCACAGTCGGATCGTAAATTGTATTGCCCGCCTCTGGTTTAACCAGTTGCACCAATAACCGCACCACCTCTGACGGCGTATAAAACTCCCCCCCTTTTTTACCCGCACTATCGGCAAAATACTTAATCAGATACTCATAGGCGGCCCCTAGCAAATCGGGGAACTCAAAGTTATCGTTAACTAATACAAAATTAGGCTGATTAAAGTGATCGAGTAAGTCCTTCCACCTCTGATCGGGAATCTTGGTTTTACCCTTAATAGCATTAAAGTTAATATTGTTTTTTAGCACCCCCGCCAAGGCATCATTGGCATCTTCTACCGCCGCGATCGCCTTATTCAGCATATTGCCAATATCTTGCTTGAGATGCTTCAGTGGCGGCACTTGATTACCGTCTTCATCTAACCAAGCTTCGTGCCAACGAGCGCGGGGTGGCACAAAAAACGTCTCGCCATAGGAATCTTTTTCTTCCAGTAGTTCCGCTAACAATTTCGGATCATCAATATGACTATATGTTTTTTTAACTTCGTTACGCTTGCGATCGAATTCATCCGACAAGCGTTTAATAAATAGCATTCCAAAGATAAATTCCTTGAACTCTGAAGCATCCATCTTTCCGCGCAGAATATCGGCGGATTTGAAGAGAAAATTCTCTAATTGACTGAGAGTAATCTTATCTTGCTGCAAGGTAATTTTTCCAACTCCTTAAGTTTGACTAAGTTATCAAGTGTAAATAATATTTTTGCGATCGCAATCGCGACCACCCTGAATGAGAATGAAAATAGTGGCAAATATTTAAGCTGCTTTATCTGGCTTGGCTTTAGCTCTCTGCTTAAAGCTTTCAAAGTCTACAACTTTAGACTTAATAGCCGCCTCCCACACATCCTTAATGAGGTTAGCTAGCTGGGGAATAACAATTAGTACAAATTGACCGATGCCTTTATTTTTTTTGTCAGCTACTTTCATTACCTGGGGCATATCAGTCCAGTCATGCTTGACCCAATAAACTTCATCGTTAACAACGACCAAGTGTTTATTTCTGAGGCTGTCATCAAAGCCAGTCTCGTTAAGGAACTGAATAATTTTCCTAACTGTCTGCAAGGAAACTCTTTGCCTGAGATGGCCGATCGCTCGAATCTCTAATACCTGTTCCCATGTATAAATTACCGTCGGCTTCTTGGAATTGCCGTACTTCTGGGGCATCACTACCCCTGTCCTGTCTAAGTAGGCAAGACGGCTAGATGTTGTCCCAGTTAGGGCTAAAGTTTCTTGACGGGTAAAGCCTTCCATAGCAATCGCTCTCCTACAATACCATCTGGCAACTCCACTGCAACGGAATTGCCTTTCCCTGTAACATACACCTATTCCTTCAACGTCTTAATAAAAATTTAACATTTCTTAGGGTTTTACACGTACACCTTGTAAAACGTTATGTTACTTTGTAAAAAAGATGATTAACCCAGGTGAACTATATGCCGAAGGGAAAAAACCAGCACGTTGTCCCCCATCAGACCGGATGGGCAGTGGAGAGAGAAGGCGCTAGCAAAGCCACGCAGGTATTCGCCACCCAGCAGAAAGCCATTAACCGAGCACGAGAGATTGCTCAAAACCAACAATCAGAGGTAGTAATTCATCGGCAAGACGGGACGATTCGGGACAGAGACAGCTACGGTAATGACCCCTGCCCTGCGAAAGATAGAAAGTATTGAGGTTTTGTAAGAGCGATTAACCCAGTACACCGGGGAACTCGCTCTTAGTGTTCTGTCAAATTGAGTAAATTCGATTTCCCCCCATTATAAAAATGAATTTGTGCATTAATCCTCATTGCCCGAATCCGAAAAATGCCGACAATAATTTATTGCTCTGCTCTAGCTGTGGGTCTAATTTGTTGCTAGGAGGGCGCTATCGCGCCACCCGCCTACTGGGAGAAGGTGGCTTTGGCAAAACTTACGAGGTCAGCGATCGTGGCCTGCCTCCAAAAGTTCTAAAAGTTTTGATTAAAAACACCCCCAAGGCTATAGAACTATTCAAACGAGAAGCCGAAGTTCTATGCCGCCTCAATATTGTAGGAATCCCTAAAGGTGAGGAGTCTTTCACATTTACTCCTGGTAACACTCAGAAACAAGTGCATTGCTTCGTAATGCAGAAAATTGAAGGCGAAAATTTGCAAGATTGGATGTCCCAGCGGGATAATCGACCGATCGGCGAAAAGAAAGCCCGTTTTTGGTTAGAGGAGTTAGTTCATATCCTGAGCGACATCCACAAGAATCAGTTATTCCACCGGGATATTAAACCGTCCAACATCATGATTTCTCAGGACGGATTGTTGGTATTAATAGATTTTGGAACGGTACGGGAACTCACCCACACTTATGAAAGCAAACACGCAGCGAAGCAAATCACGACTATTCATACCCCTGGCTACGCTCCTTTGGAGCAATTTAATGGTCAAGCTTCCCCACAATCCGATTTTTTTGCCTTGGGTCGTACTTTTGTTTATTTACTAACGGGAAAGCATCCTGCTGATTTCAACAAACCCTATGAACATGACCTCTACACTGACGATTTAGAGAATTGGCGCGATGAAGCACCCCATGTTTCGCCCGTGTTTGCAGATTTTATCGACCAACTCATGGCGCGACCTCTTCAAAAGCGCTTTGCGGATACTAAGGCAATTTTGCAACGGCTTAACGAAGTTGACGAAATTTTGCATCCTCCTGTAGTCATTACGTGGGAAAGGTACCGATTGCAAAGAAAGTTGCAAAAAATGCAGAGGGATGAAGAATTGGCGTCACATTTGTGCCAGCTTTCTAACCATATATTTGGGGATTTTCTGACTGAGAAAACTGCTTTAGCAAGTTCAGTAGATTGGCAAAAAGTTGCGTTTGACCGCCCGTTGGGCGATTTATCATCTGGACACTCAGCACCTGTACGCTGCATCGCTATTAGTCCAGACGGGCAGTTGCTCGTTAGTGGCGGCGACGATCGGATAGTCAAAGTTTGGAACATCCATGAGGGAGAAGAACTTTACACACTTATAGGTCACTCAGCAAGCGTAACTTCTGTAGCCATTAGCCCAGATGGCGAAACTTTGGCGAGCGGTAGTGTTGATAAAACCATAAGATTGTGGGATCTAAAAACCGGACAAGAAATAAAAATTCTCTCAGGGCTTTCAAAGCCTATAACTTGCGTCGCTTTTCATCCAAAAAAGAATTCAGTTTTATTTAGCGGCAGCCTCGATACAACTGTCAGGGTTTGGAATGTTGAAACCGCTCAAATAACGCATACCTACGCTCGACATACTAACGGCGTTACTTGCCTAGCCGTTCACCCTAACGGACAAATTATAGCCAGTGGCAGCCACGATTGTAATGTCATCGTTTGGAGTAAGTACACGCTCGTTGGTCATTCTTACCCTGTGTTATGCCTAGCAATTAGTCCCGATGGACAAACTCTGGTTAGTGGCAGTCAAGACAAAGAGATTAAAGTCTGGAACCTGAGCAACGGTGAGCTGCTTCGTACTTTTACCGGACATTCCGCCCCTGTCTTGTCTCTGGTAATGAGTCCAGACGGACAGACTCTCGTTAGCGGTAGCGAGGATACAACCATCAAAGTTTGGAACTTAGAGACGGGGGAGGAAATTAAAACCCTCGCTCAGAATTTAGAATCTGTTACCTCTTTAGCTATTAGTTTTGATGGTCAACTTTTAGCTAGCGCGAATCAAGACTATAGCATTAAACTGTGGAAATAGTGCCTTGATGTAATAATTGACACCCTAATTTAGCTAGTTGATAGTACCCAATAGAACATCGATATTTGTCAAACTTTCCCGTTACACCATTCAGTTAATAAGCCCGTAATCTCGCCCTCTCGTAGAGTTATTTTTTTTGCAGGATAAAGCAACAGGCTTATGCGATCGCAATGCGTAATTAATTTAATTTCTCTCCTAAATCCAGAGAAATTCCTAAAACTGCATTTTCGATGTTCTCCTGAGAAGGCGGAAGTATTTCAAATCCATGCTTCTTGTACCATTTGACCAGGTTGGGATTATTGTTGATATCTTTTTGAGTTAGAGAACCGCTGATTCGCTTAATTCCTCGCTGACGAGCTTTCTTTATCGCAAACTGCAACAGGTGAGTTCCCAGTCCCCTGCGACGGTAATCGATTGGCTTGGGTTCAACCAGCCGTCTCAAAAGAGCTGCCCCTAAGTGCTCTGGAGCGTGAATTACATCGTCGCGAATCAAGATATCGCCTATCACCAACTTATCAGGCGGATACAAAACGCATTGGAGCCTACCGACTTCCCTGTTGCGGTACAGGAGTTTGGCAGTGAAATATTGGTCTTCGTCCGCGTCTACTTGCAGTCGGTATTCTCGTCCTTGGCGATCGCGAATAATCATCTGAGCATTGTTTTCCGATGAACTTTCCCACATCATTTATTTTTAGAATACCCGATAGCGATTGTCGCTCATCGAATCTACGATGACCCTTATTTTCCTTGGCATCTCTCCTACCACGTTAAGAAATACCCCCAACCGATGCAGCAATGCAGTATTTGCGGCAAACTCTGTGGTATAGGGTCGAGTTTACCAAGATGAAGATAGAGGGACACGGGCAGGCCAAGATATTCACGCAAGAGGAAATCGAACTCTTGTTCAACGAAGGTTTGCTAACCGATCGCGATCGCGCTCTCTTTGGAATTTGTCTCTACACCGCCTGCCGGATTGCGGAAGCTTGTTCCCTGGAAGTCATAGATATTTACACTGCCAGAGGTACAGTCCGACCTACAATCAACTTCCGCAAGCGCAACACCAAAGGAAAACTCCAAACCCGAACGATTCCGGTCATTGAAGATTTGCGATCGCTCCTAACATCTTGGAAACCCAACGCGGGTCAGACTTATTTATTCCCCGGCCGCTACCCGAAACACCACTGGAAGCATTTGCACCCCAACTCAGCGGATCGGATTTTGAGAGAAGCGTTCGATCGCGCCGGCATCGAGGGAGCCTCTACCCACAGCTTCCGACGCACCGCCCTGACTCAGATGAGCAACGCCGGAATTCCGCTGCGGATTATTCAAGAAATCAGCGGCCACAGTAACCTCGAACAGTTGCAGAAATACTTAGAGGTGAAGCCGGATCAAGTCAAAGGAGCGATCGCAAGTCTTTCCATGCTTTCCTACGAGGTATTTCCCCGCGTACAGGATGAATTACCCGCAGGGCCGTTACCAAGAGAGCAACTGTCACAAGGCCTATCAGACTCGGAGCCTGAAGAAATTCCTGATTGGTGACGAGCAATTTTAGATTTTAGATTTTAGATTTTAGATGCAAGGATGAAAGTCACGCATCCCAAATGGAATGCCGATCGCTTTCTTTCCCAAGGCAGAAGCCCTAACCCCTGGATTTGTTAGAATCGTTGGTCATGTGGAGCGGGTGCATCTCCAGAACCGGCTCAAAGGAGAATTGTTGACAATGTGGCTTAAATTTGGTGTTGCTCTCAGCGGCGAACTGACGAGCATTAATGAAGTTGGGCGGGAAAAACTAAAAACACCGCTACAAAGAATTTAATTATCGCATTGGGAAACTGACAGATATTTCACGTTTCCTTTCGGTCAAGCTTATGCGGAATGATTTGTACGGGTCTGATTCCATTGAGGTTGGTAATCAAACAACCATTTGAACTGCAAGTCAGCCAACCTTGTCGGAGTGAGCTTGTAAATGTAGTTCCGCAACAAACATCCGATCGCCGTATCCGCCTGCCCCAATTTCCCTATTTGTCTGGAACTATTGAATACGCGAGTAACTCGCTGAGTGCGGCTGGCTTCAAACTGCCGCAATAGGGAAGGAACAGTATCGCCACCAGCTTGGCTAGTACATAGCAGTTTGGCTAGTTCAAAGGAGTCTTCCACCGCCATACAGCCCCCTTGACCGATACTCGGTTGAACAGGGTGCGCGGCATCCCCGATTAAGGTAACTCGCCCTTGCCCCCATTGGGTTCCCAGCGGTGGCCGATCTACAATATCATCTCGGTAAATCTTCTCCCAGGCGATCGCCTCGATGATAGCTGGTACTGGGTCAGCATAGCCTTTAAACAGGGAGCGCAAGGCATTCAAGGAACCGCCCAGTGCATCGTCATTACCGCCCGCTGGGGTATTGTTGAAAGCATAGAAAGCAAACCGACCGCCACCGACATCGAAGTAGCCAAACCGAGTACCCTGACCCCAGAATTCTGCCCAACTGTATTGTGAATCTAGTGTTAAACCAGATCCATCAAAGTAGCCTCTCCAGCAGCAAGTCCCGCTGTACACAGGCTCCTCTAACCGCTCCCTACCGTTGAGAGTAGCGCGTACCTTGGAGTAAAGACCATCAGCACCGACTAAGATGTCACCCTCAGCAGTGCGACCATCAGAGAAAAAGACCCGAATGCCGTTGCCCGTGTCCTCAAATTTCTCAAAGGCAGCGCCAGTCCGCACAGTTCCCTCTGGCAATGCTTCAAATAAAATTTGCTGAAGTTCAGGTCGCAGGAGGCACACACCCAAGTCATCTTCGCCTATGAATTGAGGAGCGTTAATGTAGAGGGGTTCCGCTTTTTGGTCAAAAAACCCACCTTTGAGGATCTTGCCTCCCGAATGGTAAAAACGCTGATAAATCTGCCCTGATTGCAAGAGCTTGTAGACGCGCAAAGCATTGCGTTGGATGAATATGCCTCCGGGTCCTGAGAGCATAA
The DNA here is from genome assembly GCF_036700865.1 of Microcoleus sp. S13C4. Taxonomy (NCBI): domain Bacteria; kingdom Bacillati; phylum Cyanobacteriota; class Cyanophyceae; order Oscillatoriales; family Microcoleaceae; genus Microcoleus; species Microcoleus sp. S13C4. The sequence continues at coordinate 31,193 of NZ_JAUBPS010000026.1, read as the reverse complement.
CATCCAGACCGCGCTTTTCGTAGAGTTCAACTGCAATGCCGACATCGAGACAGGCACGGGCTAGGGTCAGACCGCCAATTCCACCGCCGATGATAATTACCTTTGATACTGAAGTCATATTATTGAGTGAGCTGTACAACATGAAAAAATTTAGGAAATTGACTGGTGAGGGGGATGAACCTTTCAAAAAAACTGCCGCTCAGAAGGGGAATTGGTGAGGAATTACCGACTGACTCACTGTGTTCAAATAGCCGAATTTTAAATTTTTATCGACTGCTGCTAGCTTCACTGAAACTCCAGGCAATCTCAAACGGAGGCTCTACAAGAAATTGTCCCGTCCTCTCAGAACGCTCTGCCGAACGCTCCTCTAGCAATAAGTAACAACATCCAACTAAAGGCGAGGAATTAGAGCAATTGAAGGTGCTGCCCTTAAGAGTGCGGCAGGATTGAGCGCTCCATTTCCAGAGATTCGATCGACTTGCTATGGCGGTGGTTGGGATTGCTAGAATCAGAGGGATCTCACCTTCTGGGCGATTGCATTCCCTGATTGTGTCGCGGATACAGAACACTTTGTAATTACAGCGCCAAACCTCATGACAGGATCTTTTCACTTGGTTTACAAAGAAATCTACAAAAACCAGTCGATTGAAATTTATTGTTTCAGTCAGTTTGCGCCTGGTGGAGTTGGCTCTTCTCACTACTATGCCATTATTGATGATTACACATTGCCTGGAAATTTTGATTGCCGCTCCCATAATCCTTTTCGTGCTTCGGAGGATACAGGAAATCAGCCAACTCCCGAGCATTCGTCAGCACTTGCAGCAGCCAAAGCTTATTGCTACACAAGAGTGCAACCAAGTGAGCAACCAAGTGAGCAACGCTCCTGACGAACTGCTTCCCCTCACCCTATTCTACCGGAAAGTTAAAACCTTGCTGCGCCAATTTTTCTCTTCGCTGGTAAAAAGGTGAAGCTGCAACAGAAAACGGCTAAAGTGATACAATGATCGAGCTCGATAGTCAATAAAAGCGGGTGCATCTTCAAACCCTGCTTTGAAGAATTTTTATAAATATGTGGCTAAAATTTGGTGTTGCTCCCGACGGTAACTTGGCGAGCATTGATGAGGTTGTGCGCGGAAAAACTAACCTCGCTTGCCTCTACTGTGGCGGCTCTCTCACAGCGAAAAAGGGTTCCGTGAAAGAACATCACTTCGCTCACACTGAGGAAACTTGTAAACCCGTGTCACAGCGGATTAAAACCAAAGCGTTTCCCGCGCTGCCTCTCTACGATAATTTCACCATCCAGCTTAAGGGTGAGGAATTGGAACAGTTGAAAGTGCTGTGGAAAGAGTACGGCGCACAGGACTACGGTATTCCCAAAGACTTGGTAAACTTTCGGTGGCAATTGAAAGGATTGCTAGAGTCGTCGGGCGATCGCATTTATCAGTTTACCGACTTGGGTAAAATCCCCGTCGGCGCTCTTCCCCTGGCGCTGTTCAACAAAGTCCAAGAACCTTTGCTGGTGTCGGAACTGGCTTCATTGGAACGCTCTGTAGAGATTGCTTTATCTGCGGGGTTATCTTCTTTGGAAGAACGGCGGGCTGATTTGCTGATTTATCGAGCGCAACTTCGTCGGATTTTGGTGAATTCGCTCTATTTCCTGGAGGTCAAAGCGGAGGGTAACATCTTCTATAAAATTGGAATTACTACTCGATCGATCGAGGAACGCATCGCCGAAGTGCAGCGGGATGTGAAAGCGCATTACTCGGATGTGGTTGTCAACTTACTGGGGTTGTGGGAACAGCGGGGGAATGTGGAGCTGTACTTCAAGCACCGGTACAAAGCGTTTAATTACCCGATTGGGAAACTGACGGAGTATTTTGCGTTTCCGAACGTCAAGGCTGTTCTGAATGATTTGTATGAGATGAAACCCAAAATGCTGAGTGATGTTGAGTTGGAGGTGATCGGCGGCAGCGTGGAAGAGGATATGAGTTAACATCGAGAGAGCAGCGGGTTAGATAAGTGCGCTCGCACTTACAAACATAATTGATTGCAGTACAGTTACAAGTGTTAATTTAGCAACTATCACTAAAAAAAATAGGTAATTATGAAAGACCTTTTCACCCCGAAAAAAAAAGTATACTCGTGCAAAGACTGAATAATTTACTACCATAAAGCACCCCATCTGATTATACAACAGGCCTACAATGTTCGCTGTAAAAAAAGTCTAGTTAATCGCTCACTGAAAACGTGTTAATACTTTGTTGAAACGAGGGCAAGCGCTGTTCAAATTCCTCAGCACTGGTAGTAAATGCAACAGTCCACATATTGCTTCCCTGCTTAATCGTGTAGACTATCTGTTTGACAGATGTTCCATTCGGAATTATTGTTTCTGTCCCAATCTGACCTGCCTGATAGCCGCCAAGCGATACCTTCTTCTGCTCCACGACACGAATTTCGCTAGGTAATTGTTTGGTAATCATATCCAAGTATGTATCTGTCGTCACTGTAGATCCAACTGACTCTACAGCAATAGCGACATTAGTCAGAAAACCGGCTTTACCCACCTTCGAGTCATGAGCCCAAATGGCGTATGCGGATGGATTCTGTTTGAGAGACTGAGCTACCTGCTGATAGTAGGGTCCCCAAGATTCCAGCTCTTGAACCACCACGTCCAGATTTTTGCTGAGATCTCCGCCGCTATAACTCTCCGGTAACTGCAATTGGGCACCGCGTCCCTCAAACTTTTTCCAACCTGGGATGGTGGTGGTTTGTGTGGCGGCAAACGGACTTGATGTTTGTTGAGAGGTTTCTGGCTGCTTGCAGCCTATGACTAGGCTTGGTAGCAACAGACAGAGTATCAGCAAAAAGTGTTTTTTATTCATGGAATTATAGTTTATACCCCAACTTGGTATCACTCATGATTGTACGTCTGAACGCAACTTGGTATGAGATTTGATATATTTTTGGTACTTCGGCGAATGTAACTTTAACACTTCTCTTTGTGATGAATTTCATCTAAATAGCCAACAGATTGATTTATCTTGTACTTGGACACAGGTCACGGCCAGTTGGCGGTTTATGGCGCGCTTGTAGCTCTCTTCTTCAGAAATCCGTTGTAAGGTGGCGGGATGGCGGAAATATACCACACCGCAGACACCATCTATGCTCATGCTATCCTCGGCACAAGGTCTTTCTCCGCGCCCTTGTAATCCCCACGTCATTTTTGTTTGCCCGCCATCTTCCCAACGCAAAGTCCTTCCTCCGCCTCCAGCCCAAGAAACCGACTCATAGATGCAGGTTTGTTTAAGTTCTACCTTGTCTTGGCGAAGCAACCAACAGGAAACAGATGCTCCCTCTATTCTGCCTGCGCGTGCAGGTGTGGCAATCATGCCCAGTGCTAGAATCGGTAGGAAAACCGACAAAGTTTTCACATTTTTATCCACGGTTAACATATTCGGAAATAAGCGGAGTGTCAGGCTTAGCAAGTTCTCTTGTCACAATGACCAATCTATTACCAAACTTGTTGCCGCTCGCCACCAATACGCCAATTTTGCGAGAAACCGAACCAAACCCAACACCAAACCATGCCCCCAATCTCGAAGAGTGCGGTCGCTACACTTTATATGCACGCAACCCGAACCCCCGTTGCACCGGCCTGCCTAACTAATTATTTCGCGTTTCCTAATGTCAAGGTCGTGCTGCGGGGTTTGTACAAAAGGAAACCAAAAATGCTGAGTGATGTTGAGTTGGATGCCAAAGGCGACGGGGGTAGGAAGTGAAGAAGTGCGATCGCTACACTGGTTACATCTTCCTTTAAGTATCGTTATCGTTGACTGGAGCAATATCAACTGCAATCACCGTAGCATAGGGATTGAGAGCTTCTTCAGGCACTTGAATTGTTAACTCCCCAAGAGGATCGGCACTTAACATAGAATCGACAATGGCACAGCGAGTTGAGTATTGTAATGATTCCCCTCCAGCGACTTGAGAAACGGCTTGAATCCGTTTAATGGGTACACCTCTTACTGTTACTGAATCGTAGGGCTTCATTAGCAAGAACAAGTAAAAGCGATTGCCCAGCCGAGTAGAAGGGCCGTAGAATTGCCAAGGTTCCAGTCCAGGCTGTGTTCCTACGATACTCTGGGCATGAACAGCCATCCATGCTTCTACCAATTGCAACAAATCCAATTGTTCAGATTGAATCTGCCCATTGCCCATAGGACTGACATTCAACAGCAGATTGCCGCCTTTACCTGCAACTTCACAGAGGGTATGAATAAGTTGGCGAGCTGACTTGAATTGGGTGTCCTTCGGGTTGTAACCCCAACTTTCATTCAGAGTTAGGCAAGCTTCCCAAGTGCGCTGAGGCGGTTGAGGGGGAATGAATTGCTCGCAGGTATCGAAGTCTCCAAATCCAGGGAGGCGATCGTTGATGAGCAAATGCGGTTGCAGCGAGCGAATTATTTCATGTAGCTCTCTAGCTTGCCATTGTTCTGGTTTTCGCTCCCAACCGCCATCAAACCAAAGCAAGTCAATCTTTCCGTAGTTGCTCAACAATTCACTGACTTGAGCGAACATAAATTCAAGGTAGCGCTCCCACTGAGAATTCGTCGGCTGTCGGAATTTCCCAAACTGATACGGTTTATCGGCTTCTGTAAAAGCCGGGTAGTCAGGGTAATGCCAATCAATTAAGGAAAAATACAACCCAATTCGCAAACCCTCCGCCCGCATCGCCTCCACAAATTCTCGAACAATATCTTTTTTATACGGCGCATACTCGATAGAAAAGTCGGATTGCTGGGTATGAAATAAGGAAAATCCATCATGATGTTTAGCCGTCAAAATCACGTACTGCATCCCCAAGCGTTTTGCTAAATTAGCCCAAGTTTGAGGGTTGTATTCAGTCGGATTGAAAGTTTGGGCGGTGCGGTGATAGTCCGCTACAGGGACATCTTGGCAGTACGGCAGGCTAAAGACGCCTCCGACCAAGGGCCAAGATACTTCGTACCCGCACTGGCTGCTGTGACTCCAATGAACAAACATTCCCAATCGTGCTGTCTCAAACCAGTTATTTTCTTGAGTCATTGGTTCACCCTGAAATATAGGCGGTATTGTGAAAGAGTAATGTTTACTCGCAGGTAAAATTAATAAGCTAGGGTATACTTCTTTGTTGGATTTGGCTGCAATGAACCTCCCCATAATACCCCACTGAAAATCATGAAAGCAGACACCATCGAAATTGTTGGTTTTCACGCACATATTTACTTTGACAATGATCGCCGCGATGCTGCTGCGCGTGTACGCGAAGGATTGGCTCAGTTTGAGGTGCAGCTCGGGCGTTGGCATGACAAACCCATTGGCCCCCATCCCCAAGCGATGTATCAAATTGCGTTTTTACCCCCGCAGTTTGGCAAAGTCGTTCCCTGGTTAATGCTCTACCGCGAGGGGCTAAATATTCTCGTCCATCCCGAAACAGGGGACGATGTGGCAGACCATACTCTACATTCTTTGTGGCTAGGAGAGAAACTAGAGCTGAATGTCGAAGTTCTGCGACCTAAAACGGCCAACGCAAGCGAATAAGCGATCTGTCTGTAAAAAAAGTAGCAGTTCTCTTGTCGTCGCCGAGCGCTCCGACAGTCGCGCTCTGGTGGTCGGCACCCGATCGATTTGGATGCAGTGCCACAAGTTGAAATTGGTTAGTTAAAACAACCTTTTATTATATCAGGTTTTTGTTTCACTTAGCAAACCGATGCTGCAAATTGAAATGGGTTATTCCTGAAAAAAAAAACATTTAAGTATATCATATTTTGGTTTCACTGGCAAATCGATGCCTGCACTTAATCGCCAATGGCATCTCCAATCAAGACTTTAATGGGTTATTGGAAAAGTCCACTTTTTCTTAGACAGCTAGAAATTAACGTTTTTGGAAGGATACCAAGATTCAGGGGAGTAAAATTTGTCAAATTGACAAAACTGTTTTACAGAAAAGTTGTTATAAGAGAAACACCCAGAGTGTTAGTACCACTTTGGGTGTTGTGCAATTTAATTCATTACGCCCATGATAAACCCTTTCTCGCAAGCCCGCATATTAGGGGCTGTCGTTTTGCTATTGGTTCTCGGTTCCCTTGGGCTGGCCGTCATCGACCGAGCGTACCCGACCGATGTTTGGGGACCTGACTAAAGTTGTGGTTGGAGCTTACATCGGGCTGTACATACCAGCGCCCGGTCAAAGACCAACAGCAAAGCAGCATTCATTAAATCGCTAGAACTCTGTTATTTTGCTTGCTACGGTAGCGGCGGGTCTAAGTTCTAGTTTCGAGTCGGCGATCGCAGCAGTTGATTTCAACCGAATTTGACCGTTGCAATCGCCGAACCCTAAAACTACGATATCAAGAGAGCTTTCAATCTCTGATAGAGAGTGCCATCGATCGCGAATTGCCTCGCGAGCAAAAATTTGGAAAGCACTATCGGCATCGGACAAAATTATGGGATTTTACCGCTAATCTGGAGTTGACCAGCTCCAAGTTGGATTACCATCTTTTACATCTTGTTTGAGAATTGCAGGCATTGAATCTCTACCAGCAGTCATACCTGTCATATCCAAAATGAGATAGGCGTTCTCATGGATAAAGCGCATTCGTAGATATGAATGACCGTCAAAGGGTCTGTCATTAATTTTGGTAATTCGGGCAGTTGCTTGGCAATTATGATATTTGGCTTGCAGTTTTGCCACCCAAGTTACGCTAAATTCATCCCTGTTCTCAATCTTAAATGGTCCGGCCAACCAACCTAGGGAAGCTGACCCCTCACTCGTAGCGCCACCTTCGTAAGGGCGTGATGTTTCAGTCACATTAAACTCAGTGGGACAACTTTGGCGCTGTATGTAGGCGAATTCTCTCGTATAGAGATGATAAACGCTGAACGTGAGACGAATGGGGATGACTTGACTGGGATTTGCCAATAGAGACAATTGGGTGATAACTAAAATCCCCATACATAAAGACAGTTGCTTCAGAATTTGCCTGAAATACTTAACTTTAAAGCTTTTCATATCATTTTCTAATCGTGCTTGCACCCAGTTTACCTTTTATCCTGATTCAGTACAATTTGCGGTTTGGTAAATTCGTTGATTCGGTTATGTTGGAGAACCGAAAAGAGGTTATCGAACGGCAGCTTCCGGGTGACGATTTGTACTTGCCTTCTTGGGATTAACTGACCAGAAGTGCGATCGTTCCTACAGCTACGCTAGTTTATTGAATTTGTTCATTTTATCCTCAAAGTACCTTGAATGTTTGACCCCACAAAGCCCAACGATATTCTCAAACTCGAAGACCTAGATTTATCAGAGTTTCTACCTTCTGCCGAAGATGACCGACACGAGTACAAAAGCAGTGCAATTAAAAACGAAGGGCTCGGCGATAAAATTGCCAAGGCTGCTTCGGGGTTTTGGAATAGCGGGGGTGGATTGTTTGTTGCAGGAGTAGATGGGAACGGTCAGCCTGATGGAGGAATATCTCTTAACGTGGGGCGGCAGTCGCGACGGGATTGGGATCGATCAGGTAATTTCACAGGTGACACCTAAATCGGCTTATGCGGTACACAGTATTGAAGATAATGGATCCGGTTGTAATATTGAACCGGGAAAGGGTGTATTTCTAATTGGCTTTGGTGAAAGCGAAATAGGCCCGCACATGGCTAACGACCACCGTTACTACATTAGGGCTGGAGCGCATACTCTTCCGGCAAATCACTTTATTGTCGAAGCTATTCACGCTCGGCGGGGATTGAGAACACCTTTACTCAGCCATCTTGTCCGCGTGAAGCCGGGAAATAGTGGAGTTATTCAACTCGGTATCGTTGCGTTGAACGCGGCCGCTGCAATTAATGTTTCTATTAAAATTGACGCGCCACCCAAAATACTACATTCAAATTTTGAGGAAAAACTTTCTCTACAGATTCCTATTATTTGCGAGAAATTTCCTTTGTTTTTTGATATTTATGAATATGAAAATACATTCGGCAGGCAGAAAATATTGCCTCCATTCGAGATCAACTTAACTTATTCGGATATGGCAAACCGCACGTATCAACAAAGTTTTGAAGTTGATATCGCTCGTCAATTAGGACCAAATATCATTTGGGGCAATGGATATGACCGCATTGAGAAAGAACTTAGAAACATCGCCAGCGCTATCGAAAAATAGCAATTCTTTTTTTCAGGCTACCAGATTCTGGGAGAAACTAAACTCAAAGCAAAACTCCAACCCGCCTACCATGCCCCAATTCCCCGAATGCGTAGGCTCCATCCGGGGCGGAGTCATCGATGTCTTCTCTACGCCCGCAATCCTTACTTAGTTTGTGCCGTTCACCCCACAGGCTCCGACACCGACACTTGCCCCGACTTTCAAGAAAACCCCAACGCCGCATCTGAGGAATTGTGGGAACTCGAAGGTGCGAGCTACAACTTAGATTGGAGATTTCGCAATTTGAAAAAGCCGCCAGTGCTGCAACCAAGGGTTAGCCTGAAGTATCGCGGCGTTTACTATCAAACTGGCACAACCCCAACCCCTAACAGCACTCAGCCGACAAACACTCCGGATTTCTCTACTCAACATTAGGCGCGATTGCTAATGCACAATTAGAAGCGGGCGCTCAAAAATCGTCAGCGATCCATGTTGTACCGTGCTGTGGCAGAATTTGGGTTGGCAATTCATCCTGCCTGGTAATCTGGCAGGGGAGCATCTCGTTTTTGTAAATCAGGGATCTAGGACTACTCAAGAATAAAGCTATGAAAACAGGGATAAATCGGCAGTTACGCTTGGCATCTCGTCCTGTTGGTGACATAAAGGAAAGCGATTTTGAGTATCGGGAAGAACCAATCCCCAGCCCTAAAGAGGGTGAAGTTTTGGTACGGTCTATATATCTTTCGCTAGACCCTACCAATCGCATTTGGATGAGCGACATGGAGCAGTATATGCCTCCCGTTGAAATGGGGGAAGTCATGCGCGGTGGTATTATCGGTGTGGTTGAAGAGTCTAAGAATCAAAATTTTAAACAGGGAGATCTGGTTTCGGGTCTGCTGGGTTGGCAAGATTATGCGATTGCTGAAGGGAACAGCGGCTTTTCTCTCACGCAACTACCTGACCCTTTGCCCTGTCCGCTCACCGCATTCATGGGACCCCTAGGAGCTACGGGTTGCACGGCTTATTTTGGGCTTTTGGATATTGGACAGCCAAAAGTTGGAGAAACTGTGGTCGTGTCAGCAGCAGCAGGAGCAGTTGGTTCCATTGTTGGACAAATTGCCAAGATTAAAGGTTGTCGTGTAGTGGGTATAACTGGCTCTGATGAGAAATGCCGCTGGCTTGTTGAAGAACTTGGGTTTGATGCAGCGATTAACTATAAAACCGTTGATTTGGAAGGCGCGATCGCTCAAGCCTGTCCCAACGGAATTGATGTTTATTTCGATAATGTTGGTGGTTCTATTCTTGATGCCGTGCTGACCAAAATTAATCTGCACGCACGTATTCCTCTATGCGGTTTAATCTCAACTTATAATGCAACAGAGCCTGTTCCCGGTCCTTATAATTACAGCCAGATTCTGATGAAGCGTGTTCGCGTGCAGGGGTTTATTATCCTCGATTATATTCCCCGATGGTCAGAAGCAATAAGCGACCTCGGACAGTGGCTCAATCAGGGAAAAATTAAATATGCTCTGGAGGTTATCGAGGGCTTGGAAAATGCACCGAAAGCAATCCTAAAACTTTTCGACGGCAACAAGAAGGGAAAACTGGTCGTAAAAGTCTCAGAGGAACCTAGCTAAGACAGTAACTATCCCAGCGTAATTTTAGCTGTAATTATATTGCTAGAAAATGCGGCTAATCGAGTCAGACGCGAGAACTTAACAGTAAGACCCGCTAAAGGAATGCAGATATTTGAATTAGTAGGCGATCGCCTATATGTATCAGATTTTGCATATCTCAATGGTGAATTACTCTATGCCTCAGCTACAGAGGGAGTCAAAAATCCCAAGGTTAAGGTGTACGTGGATTCAATTTTGCAATTTGCTATGGGAGATGCTGGTGAAAAAGCAAATTTTCTGGCACAACCGATCAAAGACCTGGAGCGCTATTAGACGATAGAAGCCGAAATATTGCAAGAATTTCCCCCAACAAGCGATCGACTTCCATTAGATGAGGGTTTGCGTCTAGTGCGCCAGTGTTGTGACAAGCTAGAAGCCCAGGTGTCCTGGCTAGATGAGTCAATCTGAGTGAGGCTTGGACTAACGCCGTTGTGCCTAACTCTACCTCTATGTTAGGCAAAACAGACGGGGGAACCTTGGCAATTAGTGCCGAGATTCTGGTGGCCGTATTTTGGGAAAGGGAAGCAATCGCCGACCGTGAAGTGTAGTAAATTAAGTCAGATTTACTTAGTATGTTATTTTGTTTTTCCCACTCATCAAGTGCATACCCTGCTACACATCACCCGCACCGTGCTTTTGGTACGGTTAACACCAGCGATACTTCCCCCGCTCGCACGCCAGCAGAGTTCGCTCGGCTGGCTCATCATGGCGTTGCCACAGCATTTTCGGTTTCTAGGAATAGCTTGGTACGGTTTTCTTCACTACCAATTAATTCTGATTATTTAGCACTAATTCGGGGAAATACGACAACTCAGTGGGGTTCTCCTGACTGTTACTCCCACTTATAAAGCGGCATCATAATAACTGTAAGCAACGAGCTTCAACCCTAACTTTCCTGATAAAGCATTACCAATCTTTGAGGTGACAGATTATGTTGATGCGCCCCAAGCAACCCTTCACAGAAATTGAAACCATCCGCCAGCAACTCGATAAAGTTTTCGACCAATTGGCAACAGCGAGAGATAACTCAGAAGCCGCTTGGATGCCCGCTCTGGAATTGGCTGATGCTGGGGACAGCTTCGTATTAAAAGCGCAACTGCCCGGAATTGACCCCAAAGACATTGACGTTCAAGTCAGTCGCGAAGCAATTTCTATCTCTGGCGAACGCCGCTACGAAAACATAAACGAGAAATCTGGCTACGTCCGCTCTGAATTCCGATACGGCAAATTCCACCGGGTGCTTCCCTTGCCCGCACCCATTCAAAACGACTCCGTGCAAGCTGAATGCAAAGATGGCATTCTAACGCTAACACTACCCAAAGTGACTGAAGCTCGCAATAAAGTCGTCAAGATTAACTTAGCCGAAATTGCTGGAGCTTCAACGAATCCAGCTTTGGAACAGGCTAACCAATAACGGTCGGCTGTGCTTAATCGAGTGAGGCAAATTTTCCTTTCATTGAGCCTGCTTGGATTTACTTAACAACAGCGGAACTGGAAAAGGTGATGCCGGGAGCTACACTTGCTCTCGGTATTCTTTATTTGGGAAAGCCGAGCGAAAAACCACTTGAACCCGCAGTGAATTCAGTAACTCTTGCAAGGCAGGCTTCCAGTAAATGCAGGAGAGAACACGACGAGCAGAATACCCAATCGATCGTCCAGGGGCATTGAAGTCCCTCAGTCCTCCGTTCCACCACTTCTGTGGCAAGTAAAGGCGCTGGGATGTCTGTGGCTGTGGTTGAGACTGGGGGCGAACCCGGTCGTGAAAGAGCCCGTCACACCTATGAAAAGGTGGGCTTTGAGCTATTCCCACTTGCCAGATACTTCAAGAAGCTCGGTAGTGCAGATGTTAAGTCTCAAGGTTTACTTTGTTCTAAAGGGGCGATCGCACTCGTTCCAATACTCCGCCTTGGCATGATGTGCGAAGGCTCCGCCTCCAGCAAGCGGCAAAGCCGTATCGGAGCGGTAGATTGCGACATAGGTTAATCTTGGAGAAGACCGATATCGGGGGTGGTATCCAGCAAAAGTGACGGATAGCACCCAAGAACCCGGACTTAACCTGCTTTCGTTTCTGTTTAATTCCTTAAAACTAGGGTGTTATCTAGCAGAGCTGACGGATAATCCACCCCCCGGTAAAGGTGTTATCCAGCACATCTTTTGAATACTGAAGTTTCTACTGTCCCGGCTTAAACGGGTAGCCACGATGCTGATTAAGCAAACAAAAACAGCGCTAAGTTCCCTAGGTTATGAACTAGATTGCAGTGAGGAGGCTTTTGGTTATCTAAGGGATTCCTCCGATGTACTCGGACAGCCAGAGCAATTGCGACGGAGGATGCAACAAGACGGTTATTTATACTTAAAAGCCTTTCTTAACTCTCAAGAGGTTTGGCAAGCTCGTCAGGAAATTGCAGCTTATTTAGCTGCTGAGGGAAGCTTGGAAATTGACAGCTCTGTTCTAGATTGCATCGCTAAACCTGGATTAAACATACATTTCCGTCCCGATTTAGCAAGCAAGAGTTCAACACTGAAAACACTGCTTTATTCGGGACGGATGATGGAATTTTTTGGAATTTTTTTAGGCGGTCAAGTCCGGCATTACGATTACACCTGGCTTAGAGCGGTCGCCCCAGGAAAAGGAACTTACGCTCATTGTGACATTGTGTATATGGGACGGGGAACTGACAAGCTTTACACGGCTTGGACTCCATTAGGCGATATTCCTTGGGAATTAGGGGGGTTAATGATTTTGGAAAATTCTCATCATCTAGAGACTATTAAAAATAGCTATGGATGTAAAGATGTCGATCGCTATTGTGCCAACAGAAAAACGGCCCCTTTGTATGCCTCCAATCAAAAAGGGTGGGATGGAGCCTTATCCAAAAACCCGGTTTCTTTGCGCTGTAAATACGGAGGACGTTGGTTGAGTTCCGAATTCGAGGCTGGAGATGTTCTGATTTTTGGTATGTTTACCATTCATGCGAGTTTGGATAACCATTCTCCTTCTATTCGACTCTCCTCGGATAGCCGTTATCAATTGGCATCGGAACCAGTGGATGAAAGGTGGGTTGGCAGTAACCCTATTGGTCACTCTACTGCTGCTAAGCAAGGTCAGATTTGCTAGAAGAAGACTTTAGTATTGTGTGTTTGAATTAAAGTGTAGTCAGCCCGCCTCGCTACCGCACCAGGCTCGGAGCGCTCAAGTATCGTTTCCTCAAAAACACAGTTATGTACATCTCCCGTCTTCAGTTACTTAATTACAAGTCATTCCGGGATTCTGGGGTGTTAGAATTCCAACCCGGCATCAATATTATTGTGGGAGCCAACAATTCAGGAAAAACAGCGCTGCTGGAAGCTTTAAGCTTAAATTTCGAGAAGAAATCCCATCGCAGTCTCAAAACATTGCTACATTTTAATTCAGACTCATGCGCCAAAGTTTCTCTAGTAGCAGACAAGTCGGCAATCGAAGAAGTTGCCAAAAAACTATCAATTGATTTTCAGTTCGTTTACAGTGACAAAACAGACCGAACTCTATCGGCTCAAACTATGCACAGCCTTTTTCTAGAGTGGTTGGAGGTTCGTGCTGCTGTAGAAATTAGAGTTAGGATGGAGGAGAGCTGCAAGGTAGCTGAAATAGAGAAAAGCTTAAGCGATAGCCTAACCTTTAACATCTATTGCGTCAACAAACAAGACTACCTTATTGATAGAGCGTCGGGTGTTAATTTCAATAGGAACACTGCCGACAACGAAATAACAACCAGAATTGTTCAATATTTTAGTTGCCATACATACAGGCTTTATGCAGAACGCCCCAATTTAGCAAGCTGCTTATTTGGCGATCGGTCTGAACTGGAGCCGGACGCCTCGAATTTGGCTGAAGTCTTAAATCAACTTCAACTTTCTGGAAAAAAGAAACTTTTTAATCGTTTTTTGATGTATATATCCACTATTTTTCCTGAAATAGGCGAAGTTTCTGTCAGGCCTAAGCCCATCATCAAAGATTCGAGTGGGATTAACGCGAGTCGCAGAAGCCAGGAATTAGAAATTTTAATTTGGTCGAAAGAAGCATCTGAAAATGATAGAGAAGATTTAGCATTTCCCTTGTCAGAGTGCGGGACTGGTATTGGTCAGGTGCTGGCAATTCTTTACGCGGTGTTGGCTTCCCCAGCTCCTCGAACAATAATCATTGACGAACCCCAATCTTATTTGCATCCAGGGGCGGCTAAGAAACTGATAGAAATCCTCAAAGAGTTTCCGCAGCACCAATATTTTATTGCCACTCATTCGGCCGAGATTATTTCCGCTGCCAATCCCTCAACTATCGTGAAGCTGCGGTCTGAGGGCGGGGAAACGAAAGCATCAATGATGAATTCGCAAGATATCAAGGAACAGCGCTCTCTATTAGCCGAACTGGGAGTCAGTTTGTCTGACGTTTTCGGTGCGGACAGGATCCTCTGGGTGGAAGGGCCGACCGAGGAGCGGTGCTTTCCGTTAATTTTGGAAAAAGTAGCCAAAAAGCCTTTAAGGGGTACTCAAATTATTGCTGTTAAGAATACTGGCGATTTTGAGGGAAAACGCGCTCATCTCGTATTTGATGTTTACGACAAACTCAGCGGTGGCAGCAGTTTGTTTCCCCCGACGGTTGGATTTGTGTTCGATCTGGAGGAGCGCTGTCAGCAAGAGATGAAGGATTTGCAGAAAAGAAGCCAGCACCCAGTTAAATTCCTGGAGAGGCGAATGTATGAAAATTACCTGCTCCATCCCGATGCTATAGCAGCCGCACTCAATCATGAAGATGCGGGGCGAGAACAACCTGTTAGTGGCGAAGAAGTTCGAGAACGGCTCGAAACCCATAAATTAAATAAGAATTACTTCCCAAAACCCAATACTCAGCGTTCAAAAGACGATACTTCAAAACATCTAGGTAATGCCGAATGGATTGGCAAAATTGATGCTGCAAAAGTCCTCGATGCGCTATTTGCCGATTTATCAGAAGCGCGGGTCAAGTTTAAAAAAACCTCGCACTCACTAATGCTCACGGAATGGCTGCTTGAAAATAACCCAGAACACTTTGCCGATCTAGCCCAATTTTTGCGAGGTATCCTTGACAAAGGTAAGGCAGCGCTGGATTGACGCGAGTGCGATCGCTCCCAACACCCGGATTTTGGGAGAAACTAAAACCAAACCCCCAACCCATCCGCCATGCTCAAACTTTCGCTTGCCTGCAATCCCCGCTTAGTCTGTGCCGTCCGAAGTCCTCCACTTTATCTCGAATTACCTAATGAATCGAAAAAACCCTGAAATAAATGAACAAATTGCCCAACTTATAGCTAGCTTGCCCAGCGATCGCCTCCTACAGCAAGCTAAGACACCAGCTCAGATAGAGGAATGGCACAAAGCAAGACAAACCCAGATTCTTTTGGCTGAGTGCTGGAAATCTAAGTGGCTTGTTAAGGACTATTACCCAGTTGAGGAAGCTGTAAAACGGCAAGAGATTTCTAGGCGGAAAGCTGAGTTAATTGACCGCTGCGTTAATGAATACAAATCTCGGTGGGAGCTTTGCAAAGTAGCTGAAAAATATGTCAAAAAATGCCACACAGAGCTTCAAATTTTGACGAGTTCTGTGGAGCAGTGTCCCCAGCTCTCCGCTCATTTATCGTCCAAATTTTTGCACCAAGCTAGCCTGAGACAATATCCATTTCAATCAGCCTATGATTTATTTGCGGAAACTTTAAAAGAAGATGCGGACAGTTCTTTCTCTGTCTGTCTGAAACCCTACTATGACGTTCCGATGAAAAAGTGGAGGCAAGTAGGTAAGCAGTACACTCAACTTCTGGCTCGATCCGAGTTGGATGGTACTTACCCAGAACTTAAGAAGGCAGAGGAGCAGAGATTAAAAACAAACTTAGTTTGGCACAAAGTTGGTTTTTCTTGGATTGGGATGGTTCTGTGGACGTGCCAAATTGAGGCAGAAAATGACCCATTGCTCAGAAAGCAATTGGTTGCCTACAACAAATCGCTGTGGGAAGCACTGAGTTTAGGAGTGTCAGCTAGCCGCAATTTGCACGGCTGGGCATGGCACAAAGGGGAATTGCTTTGCACGGATAAGGCAGGCGGCATTTACCGCAAAGCTTAATAAAACTTCAAATCTGGATCGCATAGCCTCTGACGCTTGGGCAGTCCACCTATGCTGGATTGCAATAGTTTCACAGAAAGGAGCCTTTTTCCTCATGTTCGACCGTCAGACCGCTATCGTTGTATCAATTTTCCTTGGTGCTTTCATTGGTATAGCCAAGTTTCGGCGAGAGCCAGTAATGCTTTTAGGGGGTTTGGCTGCTTTCGGTATTTATTACTTTCTGTTTCTGCATAACACCTTACTAGGCATTCTCAAGCTGATAGCACTGGGTCGTTAGACAATGAAAGTGTCTTGGCTGTTTTGAATTACTGCTTGGGAGGATTTATTAGCTAGCTTGTGGGTAACACCCCGCTTGTGGAGGCGTTAATGTGGGAGTCCCACTCCCGCAGCTAGCTATATTGGTAATAGCCCGACTTATTACTAAGCCGGGCCATTACCAAGCTACCCGAGAATAGGAGTTAGAAGCGTCTAGCCTACCCGCTCAATCTTCAACAATGGAGTTGTTGAATGTAACGGTGATGTCAGCATAATCTCCGCCTTCATCATCATTATTAACCCTTTCAGAATGGGAAGCATTCTTACCGCGCGGAACCAAAACAACAAAATCTCTCTGACCGTCCAGATCGCCTGTACTTTCGCTGGTTCCTTCAAAAAGTTTAGCATTTCCATTGACTCGGACATCTCCATTATCCAATGCCTGAGCGACTAAAGTAAGTTCAACGCGGCACTCTCCTCCCCATCGACACTCCAGAGAGAGAACATTTTGAGGTACGGAATCAGAGAGTATAGTTTCCCGAACGAGAGAAGCATTGCCATACTCATTCGACCCGAATGTCTCATCATCAACTCCAGAAATATAACCAGATGCGGTTAATCGCCTTGCCATGACTAATCTCCTTAATCTAAATCTATGTGCTTTCTATCGAAATTTCTTTGACTCAACCGAGTAATACACCACAACCCGCTCTACACCATTAATCCTAAACCTGCATCCATTTACTTTGTTAGCCTAAGTAAATCAGGAAAAAGTAGAAAAGTAAGAAAAAGTTTTTGGCTCACAACAGTTGTAGTGATCGCCAAACAAACGTATCGTTAGTGTAGTATCGCGGTTGGACTTCGTGACGGGAATGTACAAAACAAAGCGTTCTCTGGAGTTGGCACAAAAGCTAGAAATATCAAGTTTATGCTGCCGAGTCGGACAACCAACGCTTACAAGCGAACTCATTCAGGTTTAGGAACTACGAAGCGTTTTTTATTAATGCGCCTAAAAGAATGGTCAATCTTTGCCACTCATTAAGTATTGTTTTCGACAAAAGTTTTTAACCTAGAAGCGTTCCTCACTGCATTGCCGTCTCCGTCGTTGTTGAAGTAGGCGAACACACGGAGCCCCTGACTTTCCCACTCCTGGATACGCTCGGCCCACCACTGCAAATCCTCATCCGAGTAGGAGCCGCCGTAGAGGTAGTTGGGGTCGGGGCCGTGGAGCCGCACATAGACGAAGGGCGCTGTTGCACGGAGGATACAAGGCAGGTGCGCCCCGCTCATCACGCAATAGGCCGCTCCAAACCTTTCCAGCATCGAAAATACCTCTTCTGTGTGCCAGCTTTGGTGTCGGAATTCGACAGCTACTTTGATCCAGGGGGGAACCTGTTCTAGAAAGTAGGCTAGGCGGGCCAAATCGCAGCCGAACTGGGGAGGAAGCTGGACGAGCAGAATACCCAATCGATCGCCCAGGCACTGAAGTCCATCACTCATGCGTTCCAACCACTTTTCTGGGGAGTAAAGGCGCTTGGAGTGCGTTAGACCACGGGGCGCTTTTACAGTCATCAGAAATCCTGGGGGGAGGCGCTGCTGCCAGCTAGCGAAGGTAGCATTTGGCGGCCAGCGGTAGTAGGTGCTGTTAACTTCGACGGTTTGATAGTGCTGGATGTAGCAATCGAGTCGGGAGCGAGGCGGTAGCTTGTGAGGATAAAGCACACCTTCCCAATGGTCGTAACTCCAACCTGAAGTGCCGATGTGAACAACCATCGCCTTTTTACTCCAACCAGACTGTGTTTGTGTTTGAATTTAAGTTTAGTCTGCCCGCATCGCTACCGCACTCTATCAATCAGCTAAAAATAGAGAAAGCAAGTTGAACTATTAAGAACTCCTTTAAACGGCGAGCCAGATATGACTGCCTTGGGCGAACGTCTCAGGCTTTTCTATCTTGAAGGAGCGAGGAAATTAATAGAAGCTTGAACGGCAAAACACTGCGAGAGCAATCGCTCCAAACAAGAGTGCTGAACTCATGCCTCTGGCAACTCCTGTAAAATCTGTTCTATTGTTACCTTCTCTCACCTTTAACGGAGGTAAATCATTCTGTTTAAGCTAAAATTAGCCAACGGTAACATAACATCGATTCGGAAAGTAGTCGCCCGATTTGATGTGAGTAAAGCATTTGTCCAAAAACTGATGATTTTCTGCTTTCCCAATTCCTCAATAGATAATTAGCCGATGAATATCCATACCCTCTTGAGCCAAACCGAACGCCAACGGGTGAGTGATGGAGCCGTTTTACCCATCTTGAGCGGCTGCGAATCCTCTATGAGGCAATTGGTGCTGTTCTTGCCACAATTGGGAGATTTCGACAGCCTTGAATATGCTTGGTGGTTGCAGCGGGACGCTCAACGGCTTGAAACACAAGGGATAGCAATCCGAGCTGTGGGAATTGGCTCACGCTCATCGGGTCAGCGATTCTGCGGTTATACAGGATTTTCTAGTGACTGTTTGTTTGTAGATCCCAGTGCCCAACTGCACAACAAACTTGACCTGTATCCAGGTTTATCGTTAAAACTACCCGGTTTCTCGACTGCTATGAATGCTTACCTCAATCTATTGTTCATGTGTGCAGGGATTGGTAGCCCTGGCACTTTGGCAGAAGTATGGAGAGGATATCGAGGCGACGCAAAAGCACCTCAATTAATTGGTGATGATGAAATTATTCAGGCTTTCCCTCTTCCACCCCTCAGAGGCTCCACTTTCCGGTGGGCAGGTGGCAAGGGGTTCCAGCGTCCATTTGAATTGGCAACTTTACGGCTGCGGAATATGGGAGAAGTGCTAAGTCATTGGAAAACCTATGTTCCAAATGCTGCTTATCTCACTCAACGAGGCGCAACTTTCTTGTTTAATGGTCAGGGAGATTTAGTCTACGAGCATCGCGATCGCGCTATCCTTGGTTTCGCTGCTGATATGAGCAATCCCCTGACATTTCTCTCAGAAATGGTGGCTGATGGAGATTCGTTGGGGCATGGCAATATGCACTAACTACCACACTTATGGTGTGGGACTTGCAGGAGCAAACTATACCCTTTACTTTCGTAGTTTGAACTCGCTCGCGTCTTCAAATACCGAAAAACGGCGGAACATACTTAATGTTCCGCTATTTTTAATGGGAACGCTCTCAATCAGAGCCTGTTATGAAGTACCGTTCTCCAAAAAAGTTTTTAACCTAGAAGCGTTCCTCATTGCATTACCGCCTCCGTCGTTGTTGACGTAGACGAACACGCTTCGCCCCTGACTTTCCCACTCGCGGATGCAATAGACCTACCAATACAAATCCTCATCGAAACATAGCAGCTAGTAGCAGTGCATTAATTAGCCAATATTTCATCGAAAATTTCTTTCTAACGCCGCCATCACAAGCATTCGTGAACGAACCTGACGGTCAACTGAGTACAGTTAGACCGCAGGCTTCTTTTTCCTTTTTTTCAAAGGCTTTTTTGAGTGACGGAGTTCCCCCGCCACTTTCGTGACTCAGACCAATTTTTCTTATAAGTTTGGCTGAATTTTCATCTCGATCCAAAGATTCTCCGCATTGACAGGAATGCCATCGCTCCGATAATTCTTTCGGGACTTTGTTGAGGCAGTTCCAGCAATGCTGAGAAGTTCCCTTTGGGTCAACAAATAAAACGCTTTTGCCTAATTTCCAGGCGACATATTTTAGGACGTTGGCGAATTGCCCATGAGCCGCATCAAGCATGGATTTATTCAAGCCACTCTTAGCTGACTGACCGTTGGGCAAATAAACCAAATTACCATTTTCAACATCAGTCTTGGGCTTGGCACGTCTAGTTAAATTCTTGACACTCAAGTCTTCAACCACTAACACCTCACACTTGCTAAATAACTCATGTGCCGTTTTGAATTGAAAATCTACTCTAGCTCTAGCTACGAACTGATGGAGTTGGGAAATCCTGTTCTTGATGATTTTCCAAGGCTTGGAACCTTTAACTCTATTAGCTAACTTCGCTTGAAGCCTTGCTAATCTCTGGGCAGACTTCCTCAAAAACCTAGGATTTTCAACTCTTTCGCCATCACAAAGGTAAGTGTAGTTGGTTATTCCCAGATCGATACCAACAGTGTTTTCTTCAGTCGGTTGAATCTCTGCAACCGTTACGGGAACTGTTTTATCTTCTAGCGTCAGGGAAATATACCACCCATCCGCTTCTCTGATAACTGTGCCCGTCTTAACTTTGAACTTTGTTGGTATTGGACGGTGAAAGACCATAGGCACTTGACCTATTTTTGCGAGGCTAATACAAATCCTGTTTTGTTCATCTTTGACAATATCAAGATTGTCTAATTGAGTGTAAGTGAAGGATTTGTAATAGTGAAGCCCTTTGAATCTGGGCTTACCTCTACGATTGCCATTTTTATCGGGCGTAGTGAAGTTTGAAAAGGAAGTTTCAACTCTGTTGACGACATCTTGCAAAACCTGGGAATCTAACACTTTATAATCAGGGAATAATTTTTTAGTGTTTTTCAGGTCGGCTAATTGTATCGTCTGCCACTGTACATATCCGCCTTCAATGTTTGAGAAAACATCACCTTTCCTAGTTAAAGGATTGCCCAACTCATCCTTTTTCCTGCCGTCCCTAGTTTGCACTCTAGTCAAAGGAATATTTTTGTAAATCTCCTCAACAGGGACTATCGAAACAATCAATGGGCAGGCGTTGATAGGCGTTCTCGTGGTTTCCCACCACCTAAATCTTTCGCCGAGTCGGTAGTTATACTGCCGACGGCAGAGTTCTAAATGAGCCACAATAGTTGCTAGTTGGGGCTTGGTTGGTTTGAGGCGGTATTTGTAAGTGAGTTGCATTTTTTAGCTTCCTTTTTCGACCTGCCTTAATATACCATTTTTTTTGTTTTAATGCTTAGAAAGTACATCAAAGTTAAAGGTACTCGCAATGTCTAATTGTCGGTTTCCGTACCTACACCCGACGAGCCTTTCATCACGCTCGGTAATTCCCAACGGGGTACTTCGCGCAGCGCTCAGATTAATCCCCTCTAAATATACCGAGGGACTTCCCGGCTGGTAGTTAATTCAATGTACGAACGGCTCTTAGAATCTATTCTACGGCATGAGGCGTAGCATCAAACGCATAGATTCTGTTTCGTAGGACATAGTAAAGCGTATCGTTATACAAAGATGGTCCCTCAATAGAGGGAGAACGTCGCTCACAGTTGTAGCACTCTTTATATTCCCAGTAGGGATTCCCGGTTTGAGGATCGAATGCGTAAAGAACTTCTTCCCGCACAAAAAAGACTGTACCCTTGTGGGCAAACGCACCTGTGTAACTGGTAGATGCTTTGGTAGGAAATCGCCATTTCTCTTGTCGCGTTACTAAATCAACAGCATGCAAATTGGGGCTAACCCCACCAAAGTAAATGACATTATCGGAAATTGCCAGATCCGAATCCACCATGCCCTCATCCACTGAATATTGCCATTGAAGTTTGCCGGTCTGAGCATCAAGCCCATAGATGTAGCCCCGATGTCTAGTCGCATCGCCAGAGCCAATGTAAACCCTCCCCTTGTCCAAAAGGGGAGTGCTGTCCACCGAGTTATCAGTGGCAAATCTCCAAAGGGGTTTACCAGTTTGGACATCTAGCGCGTATAAACCGCTGCGAGTGCCTATGTATACAACGCCATTCGCAACCGTTGGAAAAGACATCACCTCATCTGGACGACCTTCAAACCGAGTGTTAATTTTTAACGGTGGGAGCGTTCCGTATGCCGGGAAGCTCCATTTCGAGTTTCCTGTGTTGGCATCAAGCGCATAAAGATACCCATCTAGGCTTCTAAAGCAGGCTACACCATCAAACACTACGACTGGCGAAAGAACGTTGCCACTAGCCTTGGTTTGCCACTTCAATTGCCCTGTTTGGACATCCAGTGCATAAACATGAGGTGATGAACCAATTGTGCCAACATACAGCATACCGTCAGCGATAACAGGAGTATGACCAATTGCGTCCACAGGGGGTAACTTAAAGCGCCAACGTTCTCTTTCTGTCTCGACCTCAACTGCAAAAACAACTGAGGAAAATAGAGATATATCAAAGCTTTCTTTGCCACCGAAATACATCACGTTTTGTGCAATCGCAGGTGCAGTGGTAGCGTTGTATGTGTAGGTATGCTTCAGTTGTTTAGAAAATAACCTGTCTATCCAGGAATCAGAAGATATCCTAAAATCAGAACATTTCACAGCAGCTAGCAACAAACTCATTATTATCACCAAAACAATCCAGAACCGAGAATGTATTGCTCTTTGTAAATAAAACATACATGAGAGAGGTTTTTCCTTAGTTTATTACTCAAGTTTATACTACCTTGCTTACGATGTTGAATGATGCAGTGGTTGAACCCCAAACCAGTGAAGATGTTCTCGACTGAAACAAATCCCGTGTAGGTAATGGTGATGTATTGTAGGCGACTGTTCTCAGTATTTCTAAAAACGGTAAATACGAGATTGCAGTCAACAATCAACCAGACAATCCGGGCAATGCTGCTTTTCGTTTTGGATTGCCAGCAACTTGCGGGAGGAAAAATTGCGAGAAAGCCTCCTGAAACCAATTCCAAGTATCAGGATCAATACAGCCAAGTAAAACTAATCGATGGCTCTCCATCTCGTAACAGCTTGGTGTGGTGGTACTGTTTGTTGGTCGAGCGCAAGCGCGGATATCGAATAATATTTTGTACTAAGTTGCATCCAAACTGCACCAGCCCTATGCCGCCATTGAAATTGCCAACTCTGCAATCTCAAAGCAGGCGATCGCCGACTCAAAATCAGCGTTCTACCTTAACGTTCCCAAACTTGACATACAGCCCAACCCGCCCGCCATGCCCAAACTTCCCGAATGCCATCGCTGTCTCCTCTTTGCCCGCAACCCACACCTCGTCTGTGCTGTGCATCCCACAGGCCCTAACACCAATACTTGCATTGACTTTCGAGAAGACCCCGACGCTGAACCGGAGGAACTGTGGGAACCCGAAGGGGCAAGCTACTATGGCGACGAACTTATCCTGCAACCGAGGCAACGGTGGACACCAGAACAACAGTTGGAACTTTTGGATACTCACCCACTGTTTACCGGCCGGTGTCCGCAATGTGAAATGACTTATCCCCAGTACGAAACGCCGCCTGTTCATTGGGATTGCGTTTGTTGTGGATGGATGGATGATTCGGTGTGAGGCGATCGCAAAAGCTTTCAGTTATCTGGTTTGCCAAACCAAATTAACTGGGGGCTGCTTCTTCGCGTTCTTTGGTATCTGCGGTTATCCGGATCTGCCGTTTGGTGTTTGTATTTTGAGAGAATTAATGGGTTTGTTTTGGTGGCAAGGAGAATTTGCGCTTCTTGCCACGAGTTCATCTGACAAAGCGAGCAAGGAAAAGCTCTGCGCGGTGGATGACTAGCGCCCTTGGTAAAGTTGGCTCGGAATTTGATGAAGTGGAATTCGGATAGTTTGACTAATTTAGAGTGTAAAAAGGATGTTCAGCGTTTGGGGGTGACTCTGGAATTTGCAGGACGTGCATCTACGTCGGGATTCTGCACGATTTGGGTAGAACCTGTGGAAAAACGTAGGTTTAGGAATTAAATTATATGGTCGGAGTAGTGGAATCGGAATTGGCAAACTTGGTGATTTCTGCTTTTACTGAGTTGAAGTCACAGAATGAGGCAGTATCAAAAAATCAAGAAAAGATTTTAGAAAAACTTGATGAAGTTCAAGATAGCTTACGAAGCCTTGGGCAAAAATTGGATGAGCAAATTTTGAGAGATGCAAGAGCAGGAATGCGCCATCTAATTGATGGTATCAATTCAGGCATTACAAAGATTCGTGATGGTGAATTTCAACTCGCTCGCCAAAAATTTACTGCTCTTATAGAGCTTGATCCTAACGAAATTACACATGGAACATCTGGTCAAATCGACAATAAAATCTTGATTGGTTTGGGTTATTATGGCAGTTTTCATTACTTTAATCTACAGGGCGATAAACGAAGTGCTGCGATTCAAGTATATGAGTGCGTAGAAAAGTGGTCAGAGTGGGGAGGTTCTCTGTTTGCTTTACAGATGTTTTCTCCCAACTTTTTCAGTAAAAACTATGCTCAAATCATTGAAAAGCTTATTCAGCAAATTTCTAAGGCTCAGGTGAGTTCAGGAAATGCTGAACAAGAAGTAGGAACTTTGGGTTCGGTAGTTGGTGCTGCAACTATTTATGGAGTGACAGCGGGATTGGCATCTGTATCTGGTATTAGTCTAGGGACTGTGGGTCTTGGATTATTGTTTGCTGGTCCTGTCGGCTGGGGCATACTGGGTGTTGGAGCGGTTTCTGGTGGAATTGTAGCAAGTATGTTTCCCAAGAAACAAAAGCAAGTTGAGATTAATGCTAGTGACAAAGCAAAATATGAGCAACTGGTCGAAGATTTGAAGACTATTAATACTGAGCTTTATGAAGAATGTAAAAGACGCAAAAGAATGCTTCAGAATACCACACTTGATAATTTGTTAGGTGTTGGGATGAAAGCCTACATCATGCCTTTTACACTTGAAGTAGAAAATCTTCTCAAACGACCAAATTTAAAAATTTCTAATAATGATAAAATGACTTTAGAAAGAGAAGTTAGGCAATTGGCTAGTGCTGTTAACCAAAAAAGTACAAGTCAAGCTGAGGTGGCTTTATTTAATGTTGGAAACCTCCTGAGAGGACTAAGTGGTGTGGTTGAAGAGTTTTCAAACCTACTTGATAAGTGGAATGGGTTGACTGAGCAATTGAGCAAAAGTGGACTTTTACGGCAGTAATCAGCCGCTTAACAGTTTAAATGCAGCGGATGATCGAGAACTGATGGTACTGAGTTCGAGGTTACTTGCTGCTGCTGATTTGAACCGTTGAGCCCGGAGGTGAGTTGGCGAGCAATTCGGGTAATATCTCAAGAATCTTTTGCGCGATCGCATTACCCAATTCCCTCGGTTCCAGCTTATGCAGTCCACCGCCATACACGCGCCCTTCACCCATCAGCGCCTGAGCGGAAATGCGATCGAGCGCCTGCCACACCTCTTTGAGCAATTCTGGCTTCTCTAAAAGCACTTTGGCAAGAGCAGGTTTAGGATACAGCATTAAATAGACATTGGTAGCCGTAGCCATTGAGTAATTCTGAATAAATCGAAAAGGTCTACCTCTACCAGTAGGACAACTTGAGGATAGCAAGTTAAAAACCCCAGGGGTGGCCGGGACTGTGTGCGATCGTCAAGCGAGTTTCTGCTACTGTGTACTTTGTGTGCTCTCACTTGGCGATCGCTCTCCAAGTCAGACAAGCGTGAAATGATGGTGAGGCACTAAGAAATATGGAATGCAGAGAAATGACTGACTCACCGCTCGAACAAATCGATTTGCTAGACACGGACTACGCCGACATCCTCGCTCACAGCAGCGATGCGTCATTTGAACTACAACTGGTCAGGTTTGGGGTGGATGCAGCAGAAGCCCGCATCAAAACCAATTTCCTCACCCTGGTGCGCCAAAAACCTGAGACTCCAGAGGAGTGGGAAGCTCTAACCGCAGCATGGGAAGCTGCTTGCGGGTATACACCAAACACTCAAGATTTTCAACAAATTATAGAATTGCTGTGGAAACCCGCTCTGGAATAATCGACAATCGATAACTTGTAGCGTAGCTGTACCCACCGTCAAGTAGATACTTTTACCGTGCATTTTATAAAGCTGTGAATTTGTTTTGAGGTTGGCTATCGAAACATCCCAAACAATATCGATTGTCAAAAATTAAACTTGCCGAGAAATCGCTTCGTTATTCATTTTTCAACCAAGAATAAAGAGCGCTTCTTGAGCTGTACAAAATGTAGAATGCTGCTTCTTCAAATCAACTTGCTTAACAAAATTTTTAATCCAAGCTGGACTTTCAATTTTATTCTGGCTCCAAATAATTTCTGAACCGTGTATGTCTACAGACACATTGTAGCTTTCTTTCACCCAGTTAGCTATAGGACAGCAATAAGCTGTTCCTCTCATACCAACAGAGTCGCTTTTCTTTTTTGTCAACAACCAACACTCGAATTCTTCCTGATTAAGTAGTTGAGGCAACATTTGAATTGTAATCATACCTGAATTTCCTGATTTAATACCTGTGGGTTAGTTTGGGACAAACAAATTGGGGACACTCATTAAATTCACCGCAATAAGTTAGCAAAAGCATTAATCGGTAATCCCTCTTTGAGCAGGGAAAACTTTTCGATGTAGTTGCCATCAAATATGCTGAGGTTATCCATACGGTTGCGCGTGGCTAGAACAGACTCCACCCATGTTGTAGAGAGCGGAACTCCAAAATAGCAACCCGGAGAATCCCAAGTCGGGTCGATGGCGTATCCATCGGGTGCGAGCAACCAAGCATGGCTAATTGGAAATCCAACACCGGCATGAAGGGCGTATCCTTCGACGTAGGTGAGGCTGTCCGAAGCCAATACTAACTGCTGGCAATTCCAATAACAAAACTGAGGTGCGCCAAATTCGATCGTTTCGGGTAGCGCCTGGGGTTCCATAATGAAGCCGCAGTCTAAGACTAATTCCTCATACCTTTGGTACTTCCAATGCGCTCTGGCGGGCGGTACTTCCATTGCTGCAACTACACCTTGTAAGTATTGTTTTATCTGCTCTCCTGAGATAGTTTTGGTTACACTGTTCACGGTAAATTTCCTGTTGTATCGGGTTTATTGGTTCGAGCTTTCCAATCGATTCCACAGGGGCATTAGCTCGACGTCCTGCGGATTGTACAGGAGTTCCTTGAATAGCGCGAACTCTTTGACGTACATCTTGTAGAGTTTGGGATTGCTTTTGAGGCTAGCTTCGGTGTTGGCTATTCTATCAGCCAATTTAACAATCAAAGCTTTTTTGTTTGACTGGATTTTTAAGGCAGTCTTGCCAAAGCGATCGACTCGGTTTTGTCCCGGTTCGCTGGTTACGGCAAACACAATATCGGCTGTTTCTTTCCCGAATTCGGACACAAGCATCTCATAAGTTGTTGGCGTATCTTCTAGCGTATCGTGGAGCCATCCTGCTGCTGCAATCGCTTCATCGCCTGCATACCCGAATTCAGCCAGCACTTGAGATACTTGAGCTAGATGATAGGAGTAGGGATGCTCACCGTATTTCTGAGTGCCGTGTTGGGCAATTGCAAATTCTTTAGCTACGTCTGCGATATTCATTGAATCTACCCCCTTTAACCATCTTTTGTGCTGCGTCGGCTACTGTTTAACTAAGCCCTTAGTTTGCTTCCTTTCTTTTAACCGCCAATCTTTGTTTAAGTAACCAAACTCGCGGGTTTGCATTCTATCTAAAACTTCATCTTCCCAATTAGGAAAATATTGCTGCAGGACTTTGACGTGTTCAATCTCCTGTTTGGTCAGCCACCACTGCCGACCGGCGAATCTCATAGGGGATGTGAGCTGTTTGCTTTTTTCAAGGTACTTCTCTAATTCAGCAATCTGATTCTCATCCAACCCGTAGGCTTCTGCTTCATTCTGCCACTCCGTCCAACTCCTGTGCGTGTGAGAAGGAAAACTGGATAAAAAATCGTGAGTTAGCTCGTCCAGCTCATCTATGTTGATGTAATTAGTCATTCCTTCATTTCCTCTTTGGTGGATTGATAATTTAACTTAATCGGCAACGGTCTTTAACTAATGGAAAGTTAAGCAAGAGCCTCCGCCGGGAATCCTTGTTTGAAAATCGAAAAATCTTCGAGATAATTCCCCTGCAAAATGCTCAATTCATCAGTGCGTCCCTGCTGCTTTCGAGAATTCCAAATTGATTTGACCCATGATGTCGCCAAGGGAATGCCCAAATAACAGCAGCCGAAAGGTTCCCAAGTCGGGTCGATAACGTATCCGTTGGCATCGAGCAGCCAAGCGTGTTGCAGCGGGATAGACACGCCTTGCGCCATTGCGTAGCCTTCGACGTAAGTAAGGCTGCGGTTTTTTAAGACTAAGCGTTGACAATTGGCATAACAAACTCTCGGTTGACCTGGTTTGATGTTTTTGGGTAGCGGTTTGGGTTCCATCACCCTTCCGCACTCTAAAACCAATTCCTCAAAACCCCGGTACTTCCAATCCGTTCTACCGGGTACTTTTTTCATCACGGCGGCTAAATCTTGCAAGTATCCTTTGAATTCCTCTATTTCAGTAGTTTCAGTTGGATTGTTCATCGCTTTGTTGGTCTGTTACTTCGGTTACTTCGTTTGACATCGCCACCAACAATTGATATTTCCCAATCAAATTATTGATTTTGGACGCATCTACATTCGTGTGCGAACCTATTGCCTTGCCTTCTTTGACCCGGCGCGCAATTATCTGCAACGATTCTTCTAATTGTTCAATTTCTGATAATAATGTTTCCCGAATTGGTTTAATGTCCACGATCTATTCCTGATTGTTGTTCCAACTTCATCAACTTTCCCAGCTTGCGGTTGAGCAAATCGGCATCGCTTTCACCCTCGCATCGCTCCTTCTCTAACCATTCTAAAATCTCAGGTTTGGGGCGAAACGAGAACACGGGGCGCTTGCTATTGTACTTAGCTTTGGCTTTGCGGATAACTTCGGGATTGTTGGTGTGATATTGCTGCTGCGGGGAGATTTCCACAACTTCGATCTCAGTCCAGCGGCCTTGGATTCTTTCACCTTGCCGTCCCACCAAAACATGAGAGAGGAGATACTTTTTAGCACCCCGTTCCGTTTTCCATTTCTTCGCTCCTTCCAAATGAGCCGAATCAATGGCGTTGTATTCGGGATTTCCCTGCGTTTCGGTGGCATAGCGCACTTGGGCATCCTTCTTGAATCTGATGGCGTACAAGCTCAACTCGCAGCCTCCTGCAACCGCTGCTGCTGATAGCGTTCCCAAGCCCGCACCGCCAATTCTTCAAAATGAGTGTCAGGGTATTCAGGTGAGAAAGCCTCGGAACTATGATTCCGATAAGCCTGTTCTGCTGCTTTTTCTACTTGGATGCGAGCTATCAGAAACTGGGATTTGTGTTCGGGTGAACCTATTTCCGCTTCTGCGATTACTATGTAACTGTTGGGGTATTGAGCAACGGCTTTGTCAGCACCCCGGCGCGTTTTCCAGCGCCTAGCACTCGACAAAGTATGAGCGTAGTAAAACTGGTCGGGTTGTCTGATGGATTGAGCTACGAACATTTAGATAGCGCCTACTTAAAGCTTGATTGTGTTACGAGTAAATAACCGACTAGCAGACTCGATACTCGGTGTCTAGGTACTGGATTAGGAGCTTCCACTTGTCTTCGCAGAGTTTCCGAAATAAGGGAAACTGGTCTTCGGTTATTTTATAACCAATCTGCCAAGCACAAAATATGTAACCTCCTTCTCTAAGAAATCTCCCCCCTTTCTCTCCAAAGCGCGAGTACATTTCTTGTATGGCCAACCCTGCGACCAACTCTAGTTCGTCATCTGGTGGCACGGGCAGTTCTTTGGAGGTATCCCAAGTTACTGTCATTTTCATTAATTTTTTTCCTCATTTTGGTTGCAAGGATTCTACCTGCAAGGCATCTAAACCTTGAGTAAATGTCTGAATTAATGAACGTAGTTAGTCATGAAACACCCTCCGTTGTAACAGCTTTTAAAATTTCCACCTTTAAACCGAATTCTGAATGGATAGTTTTCAAGCAATTCTCTGCCAGCCTTTTGTATGGTTGCGTTCTTGCCTGCACGAAAAAGTAAATGCTGAGAATGTCTGCCTCATCTAAACTTCGCATGAGAGCGATCGCTTCGCGGCTGTAGGCTCTGGGATACACCACAAATTGAGAACCCAGCTCATCCCAAACACACTTGACTTTAGTTGCGCCGAGAACATCTTGGAGGTCGTCAACTATCACAGACGGGCCCGACCAATAGAAGCGACCGTCAGAATGGGTGACTGGCAACTGAGCTGCTGCCATGTCCAAGCAAAATTGGCGGTGTTCCGGTTCCGAGTATCTGTTAGCTGTTCCCATAACCGCGCTACCTGGGGGTGGCCCAGGGCTGTTGCCACCGAGTACGGCATCGTAATGATTGGGTTGAGCCATGTTAGCCTTCCTCCTGATTTAGTACCTGCGGCATCTCATACCTGGATGAAACTTCTAAATCTGCGAATTCAATCTCTTGTTCTTCGAGATAATTGTCTATTTCACCCAAGCAGGCTGCCGCCATTTTTAAATACACTTTCATTCTCGGATTGTCGCCGTGAATATCTCCTATTTCCCAACCCTCGGTTTTGGCTAGTATAATTGCCAATCTTTCGACTAATTCGCGATACATTGTTATGACTCCTGATTTGATAGGGTTGGTATCTGACACATTTCGGACACTTTTAAGTCCTCAAACTCTAGCTTTCTTTGTGATAGGAAACTATCGATTACACTCAAACAAGTTCTGACCGTTCCTAAATACACTTGGATAATGACATCGCCCAAGTATATCTTTTCAATCTTTTGTCCGTTAACCTTAGCTAGATTAAAGATCAGTCTGTCGGTCAATTCATCCAACAGCAGAATGTTGGCACTGGGAGAGGAAGATGTTCGCCCGATAGCGTACACTTCCAGGTCTTTGAATTTGATACCTTCTTCTTTCAATAACCCATCAATGGTTTCAAGAGAACCTTTTGCCATTGCTGGGTAGACCTGAAACTTGGGATTAGTGGTATTGCTGTTTCTAATGGAGTCTCCCTGTCGTCTGGCTAGCTCTACTGCTAGTATTTCGAGCAATTCCTGATACATAATGCTAGGCTCCCGGTAATTGGTTTAAGTGATGAATAGACCTCTTGCGAAAGTGCGCTCGTTCTAGGTAAAATAAAAGAAAAAATTAGATTAATAATATGAATTACGAACAA